>JAEDFX010000046.1 GCA_016297805.1 Treponema sp.
TCTTCCATACGGGTTAAAATTGCATCAATTTTAATGCCGTAATCTGGGTCTGTAGCCCAGGTTCCGGCTAATCCCCAGATGTCTTCTACGAATTTTGTTTTATGAACCCAGTTATAGCGTGGGTCAATCAGTTCATTATTGAGTTTTATATCTTCAGTTGTGGCATATGCCTGTAAATGCTGTATGTGGGCACGCACCCCAAGCTGTTCAGTTTCAAAAATTTCTCCAGGGTGTTCAGATCCTATAGCTCCCAGTCCACAGAAGTTGTTCCATTCTTCCTGAACTAGTCCTCCAAAGCGCAAGAAACCAGTTTCAAGACACATCTGTGCAAAAGCTACATCAGAATTTATACCTTCTGCAAGGCCTTCATCAATGTAATAGGAAGCAAATTCTACGAGAAAATCATAATCATATTCATCATTATTCTGTTCAAAAAAAGTGGCCAGTTGTTCTGCAGAAAGGATTCCAACGTCTGCCAGTTTTCGAGAAACTTGAATGGGTTCCTTCTCCTGTACAGGTACCGACTTACATCCAACGATAAAAATTACTGCACAAACAGTCATAACAACAAAAATTGATTTAATAAAAAAATTCTTCATATCTATATGGTCGGCTTAAAAGAAAATCACTTTATTTTAAACTTTTCCTGTTTTACATTTCCGTTTTTCGTGTTTCTCGGCACATATTATTGTATGAGCAATTTATATAATAATAAAAAGCCAGATGCAAGAGAGCGGGCTTTAGAACATGGATTAAGCTTTCCTTATGATGAAGAATTGATAATGATGATTCTTGGCAGTGGTAATAAAAATATGCCTGTGAATATTATGGCTGGGAAAATTCTGGAAGTTCTGGATGAATCCGAGGACGACAAAATTGTAGAAAATCTTCTTAAACTGAAAGGTGTGGGAAAAAGTAAGGCACTGGCAGTTGCTGCAGCAATTGAACTGGGAAAGCGGAGAAGTAATCATCTACGGGCTCCTGTTCGTCATCCTGGTGATATTCTTCCATTTGTAAGAAATTATGCAATTAGTGATAAGGAACATTTTCTTGTAGTAACTTTAAATGGAGGACATGAAATCATAAATATTCATTGTGTGACTGTTGGTACGGTTAATCGAACTCTGATACATCCTCGGGAAGTCTTTAATATTGCAATTAAAGAAAATGCTGCGGCTATCATAGTCTGTCATAATCATCCCTCTGGGAAGTGTAAGCCTTCTGATGATGATCTGGAAGCAACTCAAATGCTGATTCATTCATCTTACATTATTGGAATAGATATTCTGGATCACATTATTATTGATAGAGAAAGTTATTATAGTTTTATGGAAAATAAGCTCTTGTTTTCTGAATCCTAGTAAGGTAGACTTTTGTTTGTGAAAAGAAAGTTTTTTATTTTATTGATTATTTTTTCTATGGCATATCTGTTTAGTGAGGAAAATAATACCGAAATCGAAGAAATGGAGCCTGTAGCCGTAGAGGAACTGAAATCAGATAATGACAGGGCTGTTATTGTTATTGAGAGTGATGTTGCCGGTGCAGAAGTTTACTTAAACTCTGTTTATCAGGGAAAGACAAAGCTTAATATTAAAAATCTTCTGCCTGCCCAATATATTTTGCAGATTCAGAAGAATGGAAAAGAAAGCAAAAAATATTTTGTTGCAGCAAGAAAGGGTTATTCGTTAACCTACAGAATTTTATTTTGGGAAGAATATAATCCTGAAGAAAAATAGTGCAAAATTATTGTTTTCTTACGGCACTTTTATTAAATTATATATATGAAATTATATTCCCGTGAACAGTTATTAAAATGTACCGTTGCAAGTGTTATTGTTGCAGTGGCAGTTACAGCTTTTGTTTTTTCAAAAGTAAATAAAAATTCTTCAGCAAAAGATAATGTACAGATATCTGAAGCATCGGCTTCTTCAGAACAAACTATGGTAAATCCGGAGCTTGCTGCCGAAACTGATACAACTGTTACAACTCTTCCTGTGGCTAATATGCCATATTCTCAGGAAGAACTACAGAATATTAATGTTTATGATATTTGTAATGAGGCTGTTGTAAACATTAATACAAAGGTTACCGCCTATGACTGGTTCCTGGAGCCTTATGTTCAGGATGGTGGCAGCGGAAGTGGTTCTATTATTGATAAACGTGGATATATTCTTACAAATGTTCATGTAATTTCCGGGGCTACAAAAATTTATGTTTCACTTTTTGATGGTACTCAGTATGAGGCAGAAGTTGTAGGACAGGATCTGGATAGTGATCTGGCAGTAATAAAATTTGACCCTCCAGCAGGAATGTCATTGAAGACTATTTCTTTTGGAGATTCAACTGCTCTTAAAGTTGGTCAGCGGGTTATTGCAATTGGTAATCCATTTGGGTTGGAACGAACAATGACAACAGGAATTGTTTCAGGTCTTGGTCGTCCAATTCAGAATTCCAACAATCGTATTATCCGTAATATGATTCAGACTGATGCCGCAATTAATCCGGGAAACTCTGGTGGTCCGCTTTTAGATTCTTCAGGAAAAATGGTCGGAATTAATACCATGATAAAGTCCAGTTCTGGAAGTTCTGCTGGTGTTGGTTTTGCCGTTCCTTCCGAAACCGCAGTACGCGTTGTAGCTGATTTATTAAAATATGGTAAAGTTTTGCGAGGCACTCTGGATGCTACAATCGTTCAGTTAAGCTCAAGAATTGCAAATTATGCCCGCATGGACATTCGTGAAGGTATTCTTATTTCCGAAGTTCAGAAAGGCGGGAATGCAGATAAAGCTGGCTTAAAGGGCGGTACAGAAGCTGCATATTATGGTTCCCGCAGAGATATTATTTATCTTGGTGGTGATGTAATCACAAAAATTGATGACATAAAAATTACATCCCTTGCAGATTATTATTCTGCCCTGGAAAGCAAACGGCCTGGTGATGTAGTAACAATGATTGTTCATCGGGATAGAAAAGATATAACTGTAAAAGTAACATTAAGCGAGTAAGATGCGAAAGTTTGAAGTAGTTTCTCCTTTTGAACCAAGTGGTGATCAGGGGCAGGCAATAGATAAATTATCAGAAGGTTTTCTCCGTGGTGACAAGTTCCAGACCTTGAAAGGTGTAACTGGTTCGGGAAAAACTTTTACAATGGCAAAAATCATTGAAAAAGTTCAGCGTCCGACTCTTATTATCAGTCATAACAAAACCCTTTCTGCTCAGCTTTATCGTGAATTTAAATCATTTTTCCCAAATAATGCCGTAGAGTATTTTGTTTCATATTACGATTATTATCAGCCTGAGGCCTATGTTGCTGCCCGTGACCTTTACATTGAAAAAGACTGCGATATTAACCGTGAAATTGACCAGATGCGTCTTAGGGCTACCTATAGTCTTATGGAACGCCGCGATGTAATTGTAGTTGCTACAGTTTCATGTATATACGGTCTTGGTATGCCTGATGTTTATAAAGGTATGCGTGTTCATGTTGAAATTGGACAGGAACTGGATACTAAAAAATTTGCCGACAAGCTGATTTCCCTACAATATTCTCGTAATGATGATGTTCTGGATCGAGGTAACTTCCGAATAAAAGGTGATGTAATAGAAGTTTTCCCACCTTACATGGAAACTGATGAGGCTTACAGAATTGAACTGGATTGGGAAGAGGTTGTAAGAATACGTCGTTTTGATGTAATGAACCGCAGTGTTACTGGTGAAATGGATGAGACTGTATTCTATCCGGCAAAACACTTTGTGGTTCCTCGGGACCGGCTTATTGATGCTACAGACCGTATTCAGAAAGAAATGGAAGAGCAGGTGGAAATGTTCCAGAAGGCTGGAAAAATCATCGAGGCAGACCGTCTTAAAACCCGTACAACTTACGATATTGAAATGCTTAAAGAAATGGGAACCTGTCCGGGCATAGAAAATTATTCTGGCCCTATTTCGGGGCGAGCCACAGGTGAACCTCCAGCCACACTTCTTCATTATTTTCCAGACGATTTCCTTTGTCTGATTGATGAAGCCCATGTTTCTGTTCCTCAGATTGGAGCAATGTATGAAGGGGACCGAAGTCGTAAAGAAAATCTTATAAACTTTGGATTCCGTCTTCCATCAGCTTATGATAACCGTCCTCTAAAAAAGGCAGAGTTTGATGCCAAAATGAATCAGATTATCTATGTAACTGCTACACCTCGCCCTGAGGAAGTAAAACAAAGTACTCAGGTTGTAGAACAGCTGATTCGTCCAACAGGTCTTCTGGATCCAATAATTGAGGTGCGTCCAAGTGAAGGTCAAATGGAAGATATTTACAAGGAAGTTAAGACTAGAATTGAACGGCATGAGCGAAGTCTTATTCTTACTCTGACCAAGAAGATGGCAGAGGATTTGACTGATTACCTTACAGAACTGAATCTTAAAGTAAAATACATCCACTCCGAAATTGATACCTTTGAACGTGTGGAAATTTTGAAATCTTTGCGTAAAGGTGATATTGACGTTCTTATTGGAATCAACCTTTTGCGAGAAGGTATAGATCTTCCAGAAGTATCATTTATTGCTCTTCTTGATGCTGATAAAATCGGGTTCCTTCGTTCTGCTACATCATTAATTCAGATTATTGGTCGTGCTGCCCGAAATGCAGATGGTATGGTTGTTATGTATGCTGATCATATGTCACCGGCAATGGAAGTGGCAATTAAAGAAACAAAACATCGTCGTGAAGTTCAGGAAGCTTATAATAAGGAACATGGAATTACTCCAAAAACTATTATAAAGGCTGTAGAAGATATTCTTGAGCATGAAAAACAGGAAGCTGAAGAGTCTGTTTCTATGGATCTGGAAGTTTTGAAGAAAGGAGTCAATTTGTTCCGTGCATCTGACCGTAAAAAGCTTATTAAGCGGCTTACAGAAGAAATGTCTGCCTGTGCAGAACGAATGGAATATGAGCAGGCTGCAGTTTATCGTGATCAGATTCGTGAAATTGAAGCTCAGTACGGTAAATAGATGTTAAACTTTATATAACTAAGTCTTTCACTAATTGACTTTTTTTATTATTTTGTTTAATATTTTCAAACTATCGTATAATTGTGTGGGAAAATTGTATATATAAGGAAGGATAAAGAAAATGTCTAGAATGTGTGATGTTTGTGGAAAAGGCGTTATGTCAGGAAATAAAGTAAGTAAATCTTACAACCATACACGCAGAACTTGGAGACCTAATCTTCATACTGTAAAGGCTACTCTTGCTAACGGAGAAGTAAGAACTGTAAAAGTATGTTCAAACTGCCTTAGTCGTGGATTTGTAGATAAGAAAGTTAGAGTACCAAAGACAGAAGCTGCACAGAACTAATTAGTTTTGAATTTTCTGTAATAGAAAGAAAACCCTGGAATCTATTTTCGGGGTTATTTTTTTTAACAAATAATTATTTTATCTGTAAGATTAACCATCTTTGAATGTATTGAAAAAATCATTTATACGTTATATTCTATAATATCTATTTTTTGAGGTGTGTTATGTCTGAAGAGAAATTCGATTTCACAATTGATAACTTGGGACCTTGTACAATTCAGTCTCCAATTAAACTTTCTAAAGCTAATGGCGATTATACTGCTAACTATGTGCGCGATGATTCATATGTTATAAACGATATAAATGTTTTTGATACTTCAAAACCAATCGTCCTTGATTCATCTAATTTGATGGAAAAAGCTGGTCCTCGTGAAAAGATTTACTTTGATCCAACACATGCAAAAGCAGGTATTTGTACTTGTGGAGGTCTTTGTCCAGGCTTGAACGATGTTATTCGTGCAGTTGTTCGCTGTTTGAATACACGTTATGGTGTAAAAACTGTGAAAGGTTATCAGTTCGGTTTCCGCGGTTTCTTTGCAGATTCTGGATATGAACCAATTGAATTGGACCGCTATTTAATCGATGAAATCCACAAGATTGGTGGTACATACCTTGGAACAAGCCGTGGTGGCGGACAGCGTGTAGAAGAAATCGTTGACTGTCTTGAAAGAGATGGTATAAATATGTTGTTCATCATTGGTGGTGATGGAACTCAGCGTGGTTCTTATGATATCGCTTGTGAAGTTGAAAAGCGTGGTCTTAAATGTGCAGTAGTTGGTATTCCAAAGACTGTAGATAACGACCTTATGTTTATGGATCGTTCGTTCGGTTTTGAAACAGCTGTTCAGCGTGCTAAAGAAACTGTTGCTGCTGTTCATATGGAAGCTGCATCACAGATTAATGGTATTGGTCTTGTAAAACTGATGGGACGTGAAGCTGGATTTATTGCCGCTTCTGCTGCTCTTTCTAGCCATGAAACAAACTTCTGTTTGATTCCTGAAGTTCCATTTGAAATGGAAGGTGAAAACGGATTCCTTGCTTGTCTTGAACGTCGTCTTGCAAAACGTGGACATGCTGTAATTGTAGTTTCTGAAGGTGCAGGTCAGGATTTGTTGACTTCAACAGGTGCTACAGATGCTTCTGGAAACAAAAAACTTTCTGATATTGGTGTTTTCTTGAAATCTGAAATTGAAAAATACTTCAAGGCAAAGAATATCGAAATCAACTTGAAATATATTGATCCTTCATATCAGGTTCGTGCTTCAGTAACTACAGCATTCGACTCAATTTATTGTGAACGTCTTGGAAACAATGCAGTTCATGCTGCTATGGCTGGTAAAACAAAATGTGTAATCGGTCTTGTACACGACAAGTTCGTTCACTTGCCAATTAAGGCTGTTACAGCTCACAGAAACGCAGTTGATCCAGAAGGTTCAATGTGGCGTGATACGTTGGATGCTACAGGTCAGCCAATTCTTATGGTTAATGATATTAACGCTGCACATGCAAAAATGGCTGCAGCAGTTGCTGGTGCAAAATCTAAACCAAGTGAACAGAAAAAATCTAAGTAATCTTAATTAGAGTAATTACAAGGACTTATCAGAAATGGTAAGTCCTTTTTTTATAGGTGAATTCAACGATAGACTCCATAAATATTAGCTTGTATTCTAGTATGTATGAACAGTTTACTAGAAGAATATGGCTACTCGAAATTTGAAATTGAAAACAGAATGATTGAATGTTGGAAAAAAGCTGCAAAATCCAGTCGTGAATATCTGGTGAAAGCATGTCATCCAAAAACAGGTCGCCGCCGATATTATGATAACTGTTTATATTTCTTCTGCATGTTGGCATTAAGTGGAAAATATGTTAAGTATTAAGTAGAGAAAATATTAAATACTAGTATGTAAGCTAAGGGGCACATTATGTTCAAGATTCAGGTTGTTGATGGAAAATCATCTTTAGGTTTCGTTTGTGATAAGAACGAATTTTCTGGTGTAAAGAAAGTTGCTGGAATGGTTATGAAAGATGTTCAGCGGGTTTTTGGATTTGATCCAGAATTAATCACTGATGAAGGAACTGCTGTTTCTGATTTTAAGGCTCCAGTTGTAATTTTTGGAACAGTTGGTAAATCAGCAATTATTGAAGAACTTGAAAAACAGGGCAAAATTGATTTTTCTAAAGTTCGTGGTAAGCGCGAAGTTTACGGATTTTATGTTTTAGACAATGCTCTTGTTATTGCCGGTTCTGAAAAACGTGGTACAGTTTATGGTCTTTTCCATCTTTCTGAACTGCTTGGAGTTTCTCCACTTGTTGACTGGGCTGATGTTCTTCCTGCTCATAAAGATTCATTCGAATTAGCTGATGATAAAACCTTCATTTCAAAAGAACCAAGCGTACGTTTCCGCGGATTCTTTATTAATGATGAATGGCCTGCTTGTGGAAACTGGTGTAATCACAATTTTGGTGGCTTTAATGCAAAAATGTACGAGCATGTTTTTGAACTTTTGCTTCGTATGAAAGGAAACTATTTATGGCCTGCAATGTGGGCTGCTCGTTTTAGTGATGATGGTCCTGGTCTTGCAAATGCAGAACTGGCTGATGAGCTTGGTGTTGTAATGGGTGCATCTCATCATGAACCTTGTTGTCGTGCCGGTGAAGAATATAAATATCTTCGTGGACCTGGTTCAATTTATGGTGATGCATGGAATTTCCGCTCTAATGAAGCAGGAATTACAAAGTTCTGGGAAGATGGACTTAAACGCAGTGGTAAATTTGAAAATGTAATTACAGTTGGTATGCGTGGTGAAGCAGATACTGCAATTATGAAGAATGCAACTCTTGCTGATAATATTGAACTTCTCCGTGATGTTCTTAAAACTCAGAATAATTTAATCCGCAAATATGTAAACGAAGATGTTCAGCAGGTTCCAAGAATGCTTGCCTTGTATAAGGAAGTTGAACCTTACTTCTATGGTGATAAAAAAACAAAAGGCTTGATGGACAGTCCTGAACTTGAAGGCGTTACATTAATGCTTTGTGATGATAATCACGGAAACCTTCGTACAGTTCCTACAGAAAAAATGCGCAGTCACAAAGGTGGCTATGGTATGTATTATCATTTTGACTACCATGGATCTCCTTTCAGCTTTGAATGGGTAAATACAACAGCTCTTCCAAAGGTTCGTGAACAGATGAGCGCGGCTTATGACTTTGGTATTCGTGATTTGTGGATTGTAAACATGGGTGATGTTATGACAAATGAATTCCCATTATCATACTTCCTTGATCTGGCTTACGATTATGAACAGTTCGGCATTCATGAATCATCTTTGACTGCTTATACAGAAACTTGGGTTGCACGTCAGTTCCCAACTTTGACTGATGAACAGCGTGTGGAAATCAACTATATCATTAATAATTATACAAAGCTGGCTCATACTCGCCGTACAGAATGTTTGCAGCCAGATACATATCATCCTGTTAATTTTGGTGAAAGTGATGCAACTCTTGCTAAGGCAAATGATATTATTGCCCGTGCAGAAAAGCTTAAGGCTGAAATCCCTGCAGAAGCAATGCCAGGCTTCTTTATGCAGGTATTCTTTCCAGCTGTAGGAAATATGAACGTTCTTAGAATGCAGCTTTACAGTGGAAAAAATCGCTGGCTTGCAAGTCATGGTGCAGTAGCTGCCAACTGGTATGCTAAAAAAGTAAAAGAGTGTTATGACTATGACCAGAAGCTGGTTGATGAAGTTGATGTGATTGATAACGGTAAATTCTATGCTTCAGGCTGGTCTGAGCACTTTGGTTTCAAGAACTGGTGTGAAGCAGAAAGCCGCTATCCAACTTATACTTACGTTGAACCAACTCGTAAGGGAAGAAATGTATTCTGGGTAGAAGGTTCGGAAATTACAACAAGTGGCCAGGACTGGACAAACCGCGTTCTTGAATATGATGGATTTAAAAATCCTGAAACATCTCAGTTTAAGTTGAATATTGCTAACTGTAGTAAAACAGGAACTCCATATACAGTAACTTTTGTTAATGAAAAGAATCCTTCAGCTTTGTTCCTTTCTGCAAAAATTGAAAAACACGAAGCTTGCGATGAAAATGGAGTATCACAGATTGATGAGGTTGTTGTTTCAATTGACCGTGAAAAACTGGCAAAGGCTTCTGTTAAGAAAGACACTCTTGTTATAGAAGCAAATGACGGACACGGAGCAGGAATTAAAGTATTTGTCGAAATTGATGCTGAAGTTCCAAATTGTGATTATCCAAAGGGAACATTTGTTCAGACAGGAAATTACATCAGTATTGAAGCAGAACATTTTATTTTGCAGGATACAAACATTACTACAGCTCAGTGGGAGGTTATTCCAGATTACGGAAAGACCTTGTCTGCAATTAAGGCATATCCTGTAATCAATACATATCCAAAAGGAAAAGATGCTCCATTTGTTGAATATAAATTTGCAGCTTTGGAAGATGGAGTTATGAGCTTTGATTTCTTCTTGAATCCATCTAACCCTGCATATAAAGATAACAAGTTGCAGTTTATTGCAGAAATCAATGGTGAAAAAATCTTGAAGGATGCAGTTGATCCTAAAGCATTTGCTGTTGGCGATAATCAGGAGCCTTGGGGACAGGATGTTACAAACAATATCCGCATTGCAACTGTTTACGGTGATTGTAAAAAAGGATTGAACTCTCTTAAGATTTATCCTGTTACACCAAATATTGTTCTGGAAAAAATCGTGATTTATCCAGCAAATCAGATAATGCCAGATTCATATCTTGGCGCACCAGAAACATATAGAGTAAAATAGCAGAATGTACATCATTCTTACAGTTTTAGCAGGCATTCTTTGGGGATGCATTTCTCTCTTTCTTAAAACATTGGCCGCTGCGGGGCTTACCTCTTTACAGGTAATGATGCTCCGTGGTGTTTTGTCATCTTTAATACTATTTATTTTCTTATACATTAGGGACAGAGCTCTGCTTAAAATTCATCTGCGAGATTTGTGGATGTTTATTGGAACTGGAATAATCAGTCTTACATTTTTTTCGTTGTGTTATTTTAAATCGATTCTTGAGATAGGAACTTCTGTGGCTGTTATACTTTTGTATACATCTCCAATTTTTATACTGATAATGTCTCTGTTTTTGTTTGGAGAAAAAATCAATCTGATAAAAATCGTAGCTTTAGTTATGACCTTTACAGGATGTGTTCTGGTGGCTGGAATAGGTACTGGCAATGCAATTACGGTAAAAGGTTTTTTGATAGGCCTGTGTGCTGGTTTTGGTTATGCTTTGTATTCAATTTTTAGTCGTTATGCTTTGAGAAAATACAATTCCTGGACGGTAACTTTTTATACATTTGTTTTTTCGGGACTTAGTTTGATTCCATTTGTTCATGTGGAACAGCTGCCTTCTGTAATGTCGGGTAAGGTGTGGATTTTTGCATTGGGAATATCAATTTTTTGTACGGTGCTTCCATATATATGCTATACATTCGGACTCAGTGGGTTAGAAACAGGAACTGCAGCGATTCTAGTTACTGTGGAGCCTCTTGTGGGGACTTTAATAGGGGTTCTTGTATGGGGGGAAGAAGTTTCCGTTTCGAAGATTATAGGAATCGTTTTAATTTTTGCAGCTGTGATTATGCTAGGACTTGTACCTTCCAAAAAATGAAGAATCAAATAAATAGAGTTTTTGCAAAAAAACTCGAGACTTAAAAAGATGGCGAAATTTTAGCCATCTATTTTAATCCTTCTATTTCTTAACTCTAATCAATCCTCTAACAGCTTCTGTTATTCCTTTAATACCATTTATCATTACTCCAAGGCAGATAAAAAATCCAAATGGGATGAAAAAGGAAATGCGGAACATAAAAATTGCAAAAAAAGTCTGCAAAGCTTTTGTAAATAACAATGACCAATAATCACTGCGCTTGTAATTATAGCTTCTGCGGTTTTCATATTGAGTGTAATTTCTGTCAGAATTTTGAGTCTGCTGATTTCTCTCGTTTTGCTGAGCCCCTCCGAACCATTCCCAGAAATTCTCATCACCAAAAGGATTCTGATATGTGTACTGATACTGTCTTTGAGACTGTTGAGAATTACTACTGTTTGAATAAGAAGAATCTGTGGAGTAGCCTAAATCATAATTACGGCGTTTTGCTTCATCACCAAGTACATCATAAGCGGCACTAATCTGTTTGAATTTTTCTTCGGCTTCTGCATTTCCCTGGTTTCTGTCTGGATGATATTTAAATGCCAGCGATCTGTAAGCTTTTTTAATTTCATCTGCAGTAGCAGTTTTTGGCACACCTAAAATTTCGTAGTAGTTCATACTTATAAAATAATAATAATGAGGATTTGTTACAAGAAAAAAAAGAGCCACAGACAAAAATTATCTGTGACTCTTATCTGTGTTCATCTGCGTTTATCTGGGGTTACACTTCAGCAATAAAGTACTTTTTCTTACCGCGACGGATGATAATGATTTTACCTTCTAAAGCCTGAGATTTTTCAAGAACCTTAGCAGGATCATTTACTGTTTCACCGTTGATTGTGATTGCGTTTCCTGTAATGAATTCACGGGCTTCACGTTTTGATGATGCAATCTTATTATTTACGAGTACATCTACCAATGGAAGTTCTTCTTCATACTTGAATGTTGGAACACCCTTCATTCCAGTCATAATGTCGCTTACAGCCAATTCTTTGAAATCACCTGCAAACAATTTTTCTGAAACTTTTACAGCATTATCAGCTTCTTCTGCACCGTGAAGATCTTTTACAATCTGCCAAGCCAGAGTTTTCTGTGCAATACGTTTTTCTGGAGCGGCCTGATGTTCTGCGTAAATCTTTTCAATTTCTTCTTTAGAAAGGAATGTGAATACTTTAAGATATTCCAAAACCTTAGAATCATCAGCGTTAATAAGGTACTGGTAAATTGCGTAAGGAGCTGTTTTTTCTTTGTTCAACCACAAAGCGTTTCCCTCAGATTTACCGAATTTCTTTCCAGTTGCATCCAAAATCAAAGGCATTGTGAAAGCGTAAGCAGAACCATCAACGACCTTGCGAATCAAGTCTACACCAGTTGTAATGTTTCCCCACTGGTCTGAACCTGCAACCTGCATAATAACTTTCTTTTCCTGGAAAAGGTGAAGGAAGTCGTAACCCTGCAAAAGCATGTAAGAGAATTCTGCAAAAGTAATACCAGTTTCCAAACGGCGGCGGATAATATCTTTATCCAGCATGTAGTTTACGTTTATGTATTTACCGATGTCGCGGAGGAAGTTCAAGAATGTGTAATCCTTTGTCCATTCGTAGTTATCAACTAATTCAGCCTGTGGAACGATTGACTGAACCTGAGCACGAATTCCGTTGATGTTTTTATTTACTGTTTCTTCGCTGATGATTTCACGTTCAGCTGTTGGACGAGGGTCACCAATACGGCCTGTTGCACCACCACAAAGCAAGATTGGGTGATGGCCTGCATTAGCAAGACGTTTTGCCATACAAAGTGAAGAGTAGTGTCCAATGTGCAATGAATCTGCTGTTGGGTCAGTTCCCCAGTAGAATGCGAAAGATGGACCATCAAGTACCTTCTGCAATTCATTCTCATCACCTGCAACGTCTTTAATAAGACCGCGCCATTTCAAATCTTCATAAAGTGTCATATATACCTCGAATAAAAAAAAGACCTTCCGTTTTCGGAAGGTCTGTAATTACTTAATTATTAGTAATACAAAATCACACTATTGTGTAACTTCCGAAGCCGTAGAGAGAAAATTATAGCTACAATAAAGGTATACCAACATAGAGGAATAGATTTTCTGTGCCCAACGGACTGTGTGATTCATTTTTGTAATACCTGAAAAATTAGCGTTCGCGGAAAACGATTCTTCCCTTATTCAAATCATAAGGTGAAAGTTCAACTTTTACACTGTCACCAGGAACAATTCTGATGTAGTGCTTTCTCATCTTACCAGAAAGGTGAGCCAAAATAACATGTCCGCCCTGTAATTCTACGCGGAATGTTGTGTTAGGAAGTGCTTCTTTTACAATTCCTTCAACTTCAATCGCTTCTTCTTTTGCCATAGTTTTCCTTTTCAAATTATAATGCAAAATTTATTTGTTTTTTTGGGAATTTGCATTTATATTAGTATATACAAAACATCTGAACTTGACAACTCAAGTAAAAAAACGTTTATGGGAGGTAGCAAATGGATCAGGCTTTTCTTGATGAAATGAAAGGAAAACTTCTTGAACAGCGAAGCACCTTATTGGCATCTTTGGCAGAGCAGAGTGAAGACATGCGAGATTTGGTAAAGACTGTTGATTCAGGTGATGAGGCTGATGTTGCATCTGATGTAATTGATAGAAATGTATTGACTGCTCTTGGTACGCAGGACGCAAACAGATTACAGCAGATTAATAATGCAATTGACAGAATTAATCAGAATAAATTTGGACGCTGTGTATTGTGCGGAAAAGAAATCCCACGAGAGCGATTGGAAATTTTGCCTTATACATTGATGTGCATTTCTTGTGCTAGCGCAGAAGAAAGACGCAATCGTTAAAACTTGATAATTAGTTCTTTATTGCCAATAGGATACAGTAATTCGCTGTATCCTATTTTTTTTGCAATATGCCTTGCTCTGTCAAAAGCACAGTCCAGATCAGGAGCATTATGGCAGTCAGAATTAATGCATACAGGAACTCCATAAGAATGAAGCAGCTCCAGAAAGGCAGCTGATGGATAAACGTCATCCATAGTACCACGGGCAATTGCACCAGTATTTATTTCTGCAACGACTCCGGCCTTTGCGATGGCTTTTGCCGTTAATTGAATTTCTTCTCTATACCAGCTTTCATTCTCATCAAAAAGTTTTAGAACACCATTACGTTTTCTTATTAAATCAGGATGGCCCACAATGTTGAATTTACCTTTTGCCAGCATCTGACGTTCAGCTTCAAAATATTCACAGACTGCCTTTTTACCGTCTACCAGACCTGTTCTAGAGTCTGCATAAAGCTTAATAAGGTTCTCCCGAATATTTTCTACCGTATGATCTACAGTGTAGAACCCTTTTGGTGTATTCACAAAATGAACAGAACCAATAAGAAAATCGGGATTTAAAGGTTTGTATACGTCAAAATCAGGAATAGCCGAACCAATTTCTGGTGCTTCAAAATAATCTGCTTCAAAGCCAGTGAAAATCTGGATTTGACCGGAATATTTTTCTTTTAGACGGTTTATTTCTTTCAGATAATTTTGAATCTGATTTTCAGGAATGTGCCATTCATCATCTGGGGTTTTATAAAAATCAGAAGTCAAAGGATAGATACAATGGCTTGAGAATCCAATAATTGTGAAATTCTTTTCAATGGCAGATAAAACCATTTCTTCGGCAGAATTTTTTCCGTCGCAGAAGGTACAGTGAGTGTGAAGATTAATTTTTTCTGTTTTCATAATTAATTTTTTATTTTGTTTTTAATACAGCCAGAGCTTTTTGAACAAGTACATTAGGCTTCTGTGGTTTTACTAAATAACTGCTGGCTCCTGCACTAAGAACTTTTATAACAATTTCTTTGCTGAGACTCTTTGAATATACAATTACAGGTGGAGCAAGAGGTTTTTTGTGTAAAAGCTGAAGAAGTGAAAGACCAGTCTGATCGCTCATAAGAACATCAAGAATAAGAAGATCGAATTTTCCATCTTCATACTGATTTATAAAGTCTTTTCCAGTTGTAAATGTCATACAGCTGGCACCAGCCGCTTCAAAACAGTTCTTAGTAATTTCCAAAGTACTTTCATCACTGTCAATTACACCAACAGTAAGAACTGTACCAGTTTTTTTATTAAGAGATTTGTCTATTGAGTCAGACGAGAATCTGGTAGCCATAGCCCCAGAATCTTTTTCTTCTTCAAGAGTTGAAGTAAGAATTCTGTTGGTGATGATATCTGAAATATCTGTACTCAAAGAGGTGTCTACGAGATCATTCAACATTCGCTGAAGATTTGTGGACATTTCAATTTCAGAATAATTTTCGTGTCCAATCAGCATCTCTTTTACAAAAGGGCTAAGAGAGAGGATTTTTACATTTTTATTGTGAACCTTTGGACACGCAAGAACATTATCAATAAGGAACTCAAGATTGTAACCGTCAACGAAAGTGAGCTCCAGGTTTGTAAGCATAATAACGATTTTAGGATTATCAATTTGTTCCCGTTCAATCATTTCTGTAAGCTTAAACTGAAGAAGTGCAATTTTTTCACGGTTTAAACCGAGTGCAAGTTCAACAAAAATAATATTGTTATTGCGATGGAGATCCAGAACACAAGGAGTAGTATCCATAGAAAGAGGTACATGGATTACATTGCCAATAGATTTGAAAAGCAAATCGAACTGTACAGGCTTCTCAAAATATTTAATAACGCCATATTTTGCCATAGCGGCAATGGAAGAACGGTCACGTTTAGGACCTGTAACAATTACTGGAATACTTATGGTATTGGAATCTTTCATCTTTTTTTCAAGGAATTCCATTTCCATTTCGCTGTCTTCATCCATATCAAGAATAATAAGATTTGGAAGGGCAGTAATCATTTTTGCGTAAACATCACGATTTTCCTGAGTTGTAAGAACTTCAATCTGATCTTCTGAAAGTTTCTGTTTTAAGAAATCCCTGAATAGAGGGTGGTTGTCAGCAATTAATACCTTTTTCATACCAAAAATATTAACACAAATCTTTTACAAAATATAGTATAATGCTCAACCAAGAGGTACTTATGAAAACAAATTTTGGAAAACAGACTTTTATGTATCCTATGCCAGTTCTTATCATTGCAACTTATGATGAGAACGGAAATCCAAACGCTATGAATGCTGCATGGGGTGGAATGCATGATACAAATCAGATTGGAATCTGTCTCTCTCCTGAACATAAAACAGTAAAAAATCTTCTACAGAGAAAAGCCTTTACAGTAAGTATGGCAGATGCTGCTCATGTTGTTGCATGTGATTATGTGGGACTTGCTTCTGGTAATGATGTTTCAGATAAAATTGAAAAAGCAGGTTTTACAGTAACAAAATCAGAATTTGTAGATGCTCCTGTTATAAATGAATTGCCTATGTGCCTTGAGTGTGAATTTGTAAGCTATGAAGAATCTTCGGGTTATATGGTTGCCAATATTATTAATGTTTCTGCTGATGAATCAGTTCTGACAGATGGTAAAATTGACCCTGCAAAGTTACAGCCAATTACTTATGATCCAGTAAATCATACGTATATAAAACTTGGCGAAGTAGTTGGAAAAGCATTCTCAGACGGTAAGTCTTTATTTTAAAAGTAGGATTAATTAATCCTGCATGTAGGAATGTTCAGAAAAAGCGGAGCAGGGGTT
>JAEDFX010000004.1 GCA_016297805.1 Treponema sp.
GAGCCAGGATCAAACTCTCCATGATTATTTCAAGGCCCGAAGGCCATGATTTTCAACATAAAATAGTTCAAACCCAACTTTTAATATTAGTTGAATTGATAGAATCTAATTTTGGATAAAAATTAGTAAAACTATGTAGTCAATCGTCAGAACAAAACTAGCGTATTAAAACGCATATTTTGTTTAGAACCTTACTTGTTCTATTTATCTTTCCTTCCCTGTTATGTCAAATAACTTGTCGCTGTGTTGCTGTTGTGCAACTCACTGTTGCGACGGTGATAATGAATATATACTTATGTAAAAAAAGTGTCAACAGAAAATTTTATTTTTTTTATAAATTTTGCATTTTTTTTCACTTTTTTTGGAATTTATTCCTTTTCCTGCTATTTAATCATTTTCTTGCAGAACAATCCCAAAAAGACGTAAAAAATAGTCTTTAAAGACTGATATGACTGTGGCGTTATGTAAAAATTGAGTTTTAATGACTAACGTGGTTGGTACAGGTGGTAAGCGGGCGTTGCGGGCCGGCGTTTGAGGCCCGCTGGGTGGGTAGCGGAAGACAGTCCGCAGGGCTGGCTGGAGCGAGGGAGGGGCTCCTCCCTCTTTATTTTATACTGTATGACTTCGCCGCAATATTTCGATACATGTTCGGGCGTTGTGATAGCTGGTTTTCCAGTTGCCGCCTTTGGATTCTGTAAGGATTGGTGTATTTTCTGGTGTTAGTTCGTTCCACCATTCGCCGTTGACTTTGTCTATCTGATGATTCTGTATAAAATCCCACTGTTTGAGTACTGCTTCTTTATATTTGGTATGGGAGGTCATTTCCCAGGCATTGTAAAATCCGTTGATTGCTTCGGCTTGTATCCACCAGACTCGACGACGGTCACGGATTTTTCCGTTTTCTTTTGAGAAGTTTTCCATGCAGCCTTCTTTTTTATCCACGCCTTCTTCCAATGCTACCTGAGCCATTTTTATTACGGTGTCTTTTATTTGAGCTTTCAATTCTTCGTCATTTAGTTCACAGGCTGCTTCCCACAAGAGCCAGCTGGCTTCTATGTCGTGACCATAGGATATTTCATCTGAGAGGATTTTCCAGTCCATGTTAAAGAACATGGAAAGGTGCCCGTTTGGCTGAAGGATGCATTCTACGGTTGTTTTTACCAGTTCTGAAAGTGATTCGGCTATTTCTGTACGGATTGGTCCTGCATCTGGGAATACTACTGGAAGGGTTCGGTAAAGGTTTGTGTATGCTTCCATTACGTGAAGATTTGTATTCATTGATTTTGAACAGTTCATATCTTTTGATGAAAGTCTCATATCTGTTGTTGTTTCCCAGTTTACAGCACGGGCTTCTACGTATCCGCCGAAATCTGGATCATAGGCATGTTTTTCAAGGAGTGAATACAGGTCTAATGCGTAATTCATGGCTATCTGACTTGGTGATTCTTTTTCATCTTCTGTTTTTTCATCTGCTGCATCAGAAGTGGTTTCACGAAGTTCTTTTATTGCAGCGGCATATTCTGAAAGTCCGTAACAGCAGAATGCTTCGCCATAGATTTGCTTTTTGCTTATTTTTGGTGTGCCGTCTGGAAGAACTGACCAGTAAACTCCGCCATTTTCTTTATCCCAATACTTTGTAATGATTGTATTGTATGCAAAATCTGCCATTTCCATATAAGAAGAATCTTTTGTTAAACGGGCTACGGTACTGTATGTCCACAGGAAACGGGCGGTCATAACAATGGAACGTTCGCAAGTTGAATCTGGGACATTATTATTGTCTATGTGTCCATAAAAGCCTGTGTTTTTATAATCGCGGGAATGTTTTTGCCAATATGGAAGAATGTCATTAAATAATTCATCTTTTACTGACTTATAGAGTTTTTCCATTTTTTAGCCTCTTTATTAGGTAATTTTTAAGTAATTATAAGACTTATTTTAAGTTTAATAAAGCATTATTTTAATTTTTTTTATTTTGCTTCTCTATTTCCGGGAAACTCGTATTATAGGGGGGGGTGGCAGATTTTTTTAAATTCTTTTAAAGTATTAATATACGGGATTTATTCAGGAGATATTGATGAAAACCAACGCTATGCGTATTTTGGATGGACTTAAAATTCCTTATGAGGTTAGTTCCTACGAGGATGATGGTGAACATGTTCTGGAAAAAGGAGCAGCTGTAAGACTGGCTGAAAAGCTTGGTGTCGAGCCTTTAACTGTATTCAAAACTATTGTAATGAGAACTGAAAGTAAGGAAATTTGTGTATTCTGTCAGAGTGCTGTTTCGGAAATCAATCTGAAAAAGGCTCGGCAGGCGGCAGGTTGCAAAGAGATTAATCCTGTAAAACCTGAAGAACTGCTGGGATTGACCGGATATATTCGAGGGGGCTGTTCTCCTTTAGGAATGAAGCGTAAATTCCGCACTTTTATTGACGAAACAATTCAGTTATGCGATGTGGTTTGTATTAGTGGCGGTCAACGTGGGGTTCAGATTAAGCTGAAACCAGAAGATTTGATTGCGGCTACAGAAGCTGTAGTCTGTGACCTGGAACTTGAAAAGTAATTTTTTTTAAAATTTATATTTAATAATTAGGATTTGTGTTTATGCTGCGTGATTTTTTAGGTAGGGATACTTTATTTTTTGATGGTGGAAGCGGAACTATTTTACAGAGTATGGGGTTAAAGCCCGGAGAGCTTCCTGAAAAATGGAATTTAACTAAGCCTGAAAATGTTATCAAATTAAATTATGACTATTTTGCAGCAGGTTCTAATATTGTAAACACAAATACTTTTGGTGCGTTTATTACTAAATTTCCTTTAGAACTGGAAAGAATCATTAAGGCTGCTGTTGATAATGCAAATGCTGCCAGAGATAAAATTCGCAGTGAAATTCTTGAAGCAAAATCTAAGGGAGAAAAAGATTTCAAATCTTCTCTTGATGAAAATAAGCTGTTTATTGCTTTTGATATTGGTTCTTCCGGTAAGCTTTTAAAACCTATGGGAGATCTGGATTTTGAAGATTGTGTTTCTCTTTACAAGAAAACTTTTGCCGTTGCATTTAAGTGCAATATTGACTGTGTTCTTATTGAAACAATGAATGATGGATACGAAACGAAAGCGGCGGTTCTTGCAGCTAAGGAAACTATGGAAAATCTTGGTGTTGATTATCCTGTTATTGTTTCCAATGTTTATGACAAGGAATGCAGAACTTTAAGCGGTTCTACTCCAGAAACTATGGTTGCTATGCTGGAAGGTCTTAGAGTTGATGCAGTGGGCGTTAACTGTAGTCTTGGACCTCTGGAAATGAAAGCAACTATTCGTAGATTATGCGAATGTGCTTCTGTTCCTGTTCTTGTAAAGCCAAATGCAGGACTTCCTAAGGTTGTGGAAGGAAAAACTGTTTTTGATGTTCCTGCTGACACTTTTGTTGATGCAATGATGGAGATTGTTGAATACGGGCCTATGATTTTGGGTGGTTGTTGTGGCACTACTCCAGAATATATAAGAAAATTGAGAGAGAGATTAGATTCACAGAACAAACCACAGATTCACTCCATTGAACAGATTCAAAACTCGCAACAGGGAATTACAGGCTGTGTTTCTTCTAATACTCAGATTGTTTATTTTGGAGATAAATACAGACCTGTTTTGATTGGGGAGCGTATTAATCCTACTGGTAAGAAAAAGTTTAAGGAAGCTTTGAGGAACGGGGATATTCCTTACATTATTCATCAGGGAATGGAACAGGAACAGGCTGGAGCTATGGTTCTGGATGTGAATGTTGGCCTTCCGGAAATTGATGAAAAAGAAATGATGCTTAAGGTTATGACTGAGCTTCAGGGGGTTACTAATCTTCCTTTGCAGATTGATACTACTGATGCTGAGGTTATGGAAGAAGCCTTACGTCGTTACAACGGTAAACCTATGGTGAACTCTGTAAACGGTAAAAAAGAAATTATGGATATGATTTTTCCACTGGTAAAAAAATATGGTGGCCTTGTAGTTGCTTTAACTTTGGATGAAGACGGTATTCCTGATAACAGTGCAAAACGTATTGAAATTGCCAAGAAAATCTACGCTGAAGCCGAAAAATATGGCATTCAGAAAAAAGATATTATTATTGATCCATTGGCTATGGCTGTTAGCTCTGACTCTAAGGCCGGGCTTGCAACTTTGGAAACTGTAAAAGCTATTCATGATATGGGTGGACTTACAAGTCTTGGTATTTCTAACGTTTCTTTTGGACTTCCTAATCGTGAATTTGTTACCTCTTCATTCTTTACTATGGCGATGAATAATGGTCTTAGTGCGGCAATTATGAATCCTTTACAGGTGGAAATGACTAAGGCTTATAAGTGTTACTGTCTGCTGGCTGGTAAGGATGATAACTGTACAGACTATATTGATTGGGCAAGTAATGTTGTAATGCCGGTGGCAGGAAATACTGCAGGTAGTACAGGTGCTGCCGGGGGCGTTGCGGGGGTGTCCCCCGCTGGAAGGGGTAGCGAGCAACAAAGTGCGAGCGAGGGGAAGGCTTTCCCCACCTCTGATCCTTTAGCCTACGCTATTATTCATGGTTTGAAGGAAGATGCGGCGGCGGCTACTCGTGAACTTTTGAAAAATACTGAGAGTCTTGTGATTATTAATGAACATCTTATTCCTGGTCTGGATTATGTTGGTAAGCGTTTCGAGCAGAAGACTATGTATTTGCCTCAGCTTTTGATGGCGGCTGAAGCGGCTAAGTCGGCATTTGGTGAGATTCGCAACTTTATGGAGCAGACGGGGAAAAAGGGTGAATCTAAAGGGAAAGTGGTTATTGCCACTGTGAAAGGTGATATTCACGATATTGGTAAGAACATTGTAAAGGTTCTGCTGGAAAATTATGATTTTGATGTGATTGATTTAGGGAAGGATGTTCCGCCTGAGGTTGTGGTGGAAGCCTGCAAGAAAGATCATATTGAACTGGTAGGACTTTCTGCTTTAATGACTACTACGGTGGCTAGTATGGAAGATACTATTAAACTTTTGAGGAAGGAATGTCCTTGGGCGAAGGTTTGTGTTGGCGGTGCAGTTATGACTCAAGAGTACTCGGATCAGATTGGTGCGGATTTTTACGGTAAGGATGCGATGGATACTGTAAGGTATGCTCTTGAAATGTTTAGAAGCCTCCCATAAATGCTCGGAGCCGCTCTTTCGATGAACCTAAACAAACCGCTGTGCGCTTTGTTTTTAACGGTTCTTCGATTTTTGGCTAATCAAAAACTTTTCTTCGCCATTCGGATTCTAGATCTGGGATTGGGGTGACTGATTCTCCTTCCTGGGCTGTTATTACTGATTTTAGGAATGGTTCTACTACCATTGATTTATAGGATTCCCAGCGGGCTGGCAGTTGTTCTGGAACTGTAAGCATTTGAGCTGGTGGAAGATTTGTCAGTAACTGAGTATAAAAAACTGGTAGAATATGCTCGGTAACATCACGGACTGCAGAGAAACCTCCGGAAATTCCAAACATTTCTGTTTCAAGATTCAATTTTTCTTTTCTTTCAAGAATAGCCTGCTGATTTTCTGGTTGGAAAAACCAGGTTATAAATTCTGTGGCTCCAATCTGATTTTTTGCATGCCTGTAAATTCCCATCATCATAAGAGAATCTTCTATGTGAAGTCTTTTATCCTGCACTACCCATCTATAATCTAACTGAAGATTTTGATCTTTCATTACCTTGAAAAGCTGGTCGCTGGTTGTATAGGCATACAAGGTTCTGCCAGAGGTTACCTGACGATAATATGGCATGAACAAATATTTGAAAGCAAAATCTTCTTCAGTTTGAGCCGAAGTATTTTCTGTGATTACCCAGTTCTTTAGTTCAGAGGTTGCTTTTGCAAGATTGTTGCTGTCCCAGTCTATAGAACCTTTATATTCATGAAAATCGGCATCATATATTTTTGTTGTAAGATACAAAAAGTCTGTGTTGCTTAAAGGAGTAAATCCAATCCTTGTATATGCATCTGTTTTTTTGTTTTTCTGATTAAACTGAGAGGCAGTCTGACGAATCTGTTCTAGAGAAAGTGTGTAACTGTCTGGTACAAGATCACGATTTTCAGCTGCAAATATGATTGCCGGAAGATTAAAACTTACTGGAAGAAGATACTGAATCTTTCCTTTTTTGCCGGAATTAAACAAAGATGTATAGAAAATGTCTGACGTAAGTTTTTTGTTGTCAAAAATATAATCCAGAGGCTTATAAAGCTTTTGTGGACTTTCTGTTCTAAGCCAGGAACCGACTATAATATCTGGAGGAAGTTCATCTTTTGCTGGAGGCAAAGCAAGTGCAGGATTTTCCTTATATACAAGAATTGCACTGTTATCTTTGTGGGTTTTATTAAAAAGTTCTATATATTGAGCAAATTCACTGCAGCTGGTCCAGATAACTACTCTGTTATCCTGATTTTCAGGAGCTTTTTGACAAGCCCCTAAAAAAATTGTGGATATAGCTGCAATGAAAATTGCTTTTATGATGTTCTGTTTAGTTTTGCGCATGTAGTCCCTGAATCTACATTACATAGATTCAGCAACATTATAAATGCTTGTGTAAACTGAATCAATCTTATCTTCGTCGATACTTGAGAAAGCAACGCGGAGTGTATTTGGATCAATCTGGATAATACCAATTCCTTTTTCTGCAAGAAGCTTCTTACGAATATCTTCTGCATTACCAGTTTTTACATTGAAGCTCATGAAATATCCTGAGTTGAATGGAAGTGGTTCAAGAACTGAAGATTTATGTGTATTAACAAAATTGCGTACCAAATCATAACGGCGTTTAAGCATTGCTCTAAGTTCAACTTTCTGTGCATTGTGAGCTGGGTCTTTCAAAGCATGCATTACCAAAGCCTGTGATGGTGTTGAAGAACAAGATACTGAAGAACGAATTGCTGCCATAAACTTAGTTGTAAGAGCTGTGTACTGAGCATCTGTTAAACCTTTTGATGCAAATGTTATGAAACCAGTACGGAATCCCCATGCAAAATCTTCTTTTGTTGGGCCATCAGCTTTAATTGCAAGTACATTTTCGTGAAGATCTGCAAGGTATGCAAACAAAGACTGAGGCTCAATATCATCTTCGTAGTTTAATCCAAAGTATGCATCATCAGAAAGAACGAGAACCTTTTTACCGCTTTCTGCTATTTCTTTTACGATTGCAACAAGCTGTTTTGCTTCGTCTTTTGTTGGGCTATATCCAGATGGATTCTGTGGGAAGTTCAAAATTACACGAACTGAACCGTATTTTTCTGCATCAGCCTTCATTGCCTTTTCAATTCCAGGGATGTTGAACTTTCCATTTTCAAAACATTTGAACTGATGGAATTCAGCACCACGACGTGCAGAAGCGATTAATTCGTAGTTATCCCAGCTGGGATCTGCAGCTAACAATGGTTTGTCTGCATCTACAAACAAATCTGCTACATAAGACAAAACTGCTGTAAGTCCTGGAACAAGAATTGGTGTTGAGAATTTTTTATCCTTCAAGCTAGGATTTTTTTCTATGATTTTTTCTTTCCATAAGTTGCGCAAATCTGGATTACCAGCTGTTTTTGCGTAAGCAACTGTTTCTCTTGGAGTAAGATTTGGCATATTCTTTTTGTAAGAGTCCAATTCAATTGGAGTTCCGTTAGAAACTGCCATACCGATTGTACCGTTTGCGAGAGTAGCATCTTTTGCTGCTTCGCCGCCCTGAGAAATAATTCCGTTTGGAAAATAAAGGCGCTTTGCCATATCTGACATAAGAGCGTCTACAACTGTACCCTTTAAGGTTTCATTCAATTCTTGTGCTAATGGATTAA
This sequence comes from Treponema sp., assembly GCA_016297805.1. Lineage (GTDB taxonomy): Bacteria > Spirochaetota > Spirochaetia > Treponematales > Treponemataceae > Treponema_D. The sequence continues at coordinate 7,843 of JAEDFX010000004.1, forward strand.
TCATAATGTGGATATTATGCGAAAACGGGTGTGTAATGTCAATTATTATGCATTATTTTCTTATTTATTGTATATTTATGCAATTTTTGTTTGTTTTCTTCAGATATAGTAATTTGCGAAGAATTTCAATTCTTCCCTTACTAAATAGATTTTATTTTACTGTTACATACAGATTTGGAGTTTTTGATGATTATGTATGTAAAACTCTGAGAAGATTAATGTAAATCGATTGTTGTATTTTTGGGAATTACATACATTCTGGAAATTTCTGTGGATTTTGTATGTAAAAATTCTTCATAATTTGAACCAACTGTTTTCTCACTCTTAAGATTTACATACAGTTTTTAGAAATTTGGCAATTCTGTATGTAAATACTGCACTAACACAGGGAAATTATTGTCCCGGAAGGAAAAATTTACATACATTTTTGTAATTTTGAACAGTTTGTATGTAACCAGCAGATTGAACTGAAAACGCCGCGAGACTCACCTGGCTACAAGCAGAACGTATTGTCAGCGGGGCGTTACGGGGGCGGCGCTTGAGCCCCCGTTAGAAGGGGTGGCGAGCAACGAAGTGCGAGGCAGGGGAAGGCTTTCCCCAAAAAGAAAAAATATGTTACACTCCCCCTATGAATATTGAAAATTTGAAAAAACATATAGAAGCCTGCAGGGCTGAAGCTGCAAAACGTCTTGTTGGTCAGGAGCAGCTGGTAGATGATATTTTGATTGCCTTTATTGCAGGTGGTCATGTTCTTCTGGAAGGGGTTCCTGGTCTTGCAAAAACTTTGACTATTAAAACTGTTGCAGAAATTCTTGGGTTAGATTTCAAACGAATTCAGTTTACTCCAGACCTTCTTCCTGCAGATGTTACTGGTACTCTTATTTACGAACAGAATAAGGGAAGTTTTAGTGTACGCAAAGGCCCTATTTTTGCCAATGTTATTCTTGCAGATGAAGTAAACCGTGCGCCTGCTAAAGTTCAATCAGCCATGCTGGAAGCTATGGAAGAACGTCAGGTTACTATTGGTGAAGAAACTTTTAAACTACCAGAACCATTTTTTGTTCTTGCAACTCAGAACCCGGTTGAACAGGAAGGTACATACAATTTACCAGAAGCCGAGCTGGATAGATTTATTATGAAGCTGATTGTAAACTATCCTACTGCAGACAACGAAATTCAGATTGTAAAGACCTGCGGAAAAGCTGCTTCCGTTGAAGTTAAACAGGTACTTTCGTCTTTTGACATTAAAGATTTAAAAGAAGCCGCTGATAAGGTTACCTGCGATGAAAAACTGATAGAATATATTGTTTCCATTTTGACGGTTACACGTCCTGAAGCTGCTCACAAAGCACAAGCCGGCAGGACTATTGTAAACACAACAAATACAAATGATATTACCCGCTATATTCACTTTGGAGCTTCTCCTCGTGCAGGAATTGCTATGCTTCAGTGTGCAAAAGTTCATGCATTACTTGAAAACCGTGATTTTGTTTTGCCAGAAGATATTAAAGCAGTTGCGTTGAATGTTTTACGCCATCGTATTGTTCTGTCTTATGAAGCTGCGGCAGATAATGTTACAGCTGATGATATTATTTCCCGCATTCTGGACTTTGTTCCTGTTCCATAAGATTCTACTCAGGACAAAAATCACAGGATTTGGGCAGATATGCAGAAGCATTATTTATCGAACAACGACTCTTTATTAAAGAAAGCCTCTTATCTCAGAATTATTGCAAAAGACCTGGCAGATGTTATGAAAGCTGGAAATTTCAGTTCTTTGTACAAAGGTCAGGGGGTAGAATTTGCAGGAGTTCGGGATTATATACGTGGTGATGATGTCCGCAATATTGACTGGAATGTTACAGCACGAATGGGACATCCTTATATTAAGATTTTTGATGAAGAGCGTGAGCTTCAGATTTTTATCATTGTTGATTCTTCTGCCTCTATGCAGCAGGAAAACAGTAATGAAAAAAATAAATATTCTGTAGCGGCAGAGGCTGCTGCTCTGATTACCATGGCGGCAGAAATAAATGCATGTCCTATTGGTGCAGTTTTCTTTGATGGTGAAATCCAGTTCTCCTGTAAACCTCAGTCAGACAAAGAAAACACAATGAAGATTCTAAATCATCTGGATAAACTCCCTGAGGTTCAAAATAATGGTTCTGCATTAGGAAGTGCTATAAACGGTGCTGGCAAGCTTTTAAAAACCCGATCACTTGTTTTTATTCTTTCTGATTTTAGAACCAGTGATTGGGAAAAACCTTTGATTTCTCTGGCTCATAAAAATAACGTCATAGCCTTGCGTCTACAGGACTCCTACCAGGAAGAACTTCCAGAAATTGGCACAGTTGTATTTGAAGATATTGAAAGTAATCTGAAAATGGAATTACCAACTTCTTCTGAACAGTTTAAGAAAGCCTGGAAAAACTATAACACTCAACACAAAGAACGCTGGGAAGATTTCTGCATTAAACATGGTATTCTTCCTGTTGTTATGGAAACAAAAAATGAACCTTTACAGGTTTTGAACGCTGCACTTGGAAAAAGAATGAGGTAAGTAATGGAAGAACACACATCTCTCCCTGTAAATACAATTATTCAGCCTCAGCAAATACTTCTTCCTAAAAAGGTATATATTGGAGACACTGCAGAATTACGCTGTACATTTAATTCCAATGCCGTGATTTTTAATCAGCTGGTTATGGATGGCCCCGCAGACCTTTCTCTATCGATTTTTACTGCACCTCTAGATGCAAAAGATTTTGAGATTCTTCAGGTTAAACTGAATCCTGCCGGAGTTAATTACTATCAGCTTTCGGTTATTTTCAAAGCATGGAAAACCGGTTCCGTTCAGTTTCCTCCAATTCAATTAAAAGATACGATAATAGAATTTCAATCTGTTCCGATTGTTTCTATTACGGAACAGAATAACACTACTGTTTTAAAAGACACAGTCTCTCCTTTTCTGTTGCCAGGTACAACTTACAAACTTTACGGGGCCATTATTGCCCTAATTCTACTTATAATTATTGGAATCCGTCTTTTTATCAAACGGGAAAGGATTATTTTTTACATAAACAATAAGCGTCTGCTCAAAAAATACAAAAAGAATAAAAAACAGACCATAAAAGAACTTCAAAATATGGCAAAAAATACAGAATCTGACAAAGTTTTTGCAGAAAACTATCAGCATCTGATTCGTAAATATCTGGAAGTTAGATTTGATTATGTTTTCTCAAACTGTTCAAGTTCAGAGCTGGTAAAAGGATTTATTGCTGCAACAAACAATCTTGCTTCAGAACAAAAAACAGAAGCATTTGGGGATATTGCTTCAACCTTTATCCGTACTGATTATATCCGCTATAAGACAGGGGCTGCACTTTTTGAAAATGAAAAACAAGATATGTGCCGTATGGTAATAGAAAAAATAGAAATTCTTGAAAGTGTTGAAGCTCCAGAAGCTCTGGAAGGAGGTGAAAATGCCTAGTTTTCAGAATCCTGCTGCATTTTTATTGCTCTTACTAATTCCTCTCCTTCAGATTCTTAGAAAGTTGAAGATATTTCACAAAATTTCGTTTAAGGCTGTACTTTCAGACTGGAACGGCAACCATTTTACCTGGAAAGGCCGTTCTCAGAAATTCCTGTCATATCTTTCTAAAATCTTACTTTGCATCAGCTACATTCTTGTAGTAACAGCATTTGCAGATCCTGTGATTTCTCATCAGGAAAAAATATATACAAGTCTTGGTACAGACGTTATTTTTGTTGTAGATACCAGTCCTTCTATGGCTGCTAAAGATATCAATGGAAGTATGCGTCTTGATGCGGCAAAAAGTGCAATCACAACCCTTACTCAAATTCATGATGGTTATCGCTTTGGTATTGTTGGATTAGGAAGTAATGCAGGTGTAATTGTACCTCCAACTTCTGATTCAGTGTATTTCTCCGACCAGATGAAGAATCTTTATGTAGGCGGAATGGGTAACGGTTCTGCAATCGGTGATGGACTTAGCACTGCAGTGTGCCACTTGGTTTCATCATCTGCTCCTAAAAAATGTATTATTCTCTTAACAGATGGAGAAAATAACGCCGGAGAAATTCATCCTGAAACAGCGGCAAAGCTTTCTGCAGAAAATGACATTACTCTTTACGTTGTAGGAATTGGTTCCAGAGGAACAGTCCCAATTGAATACACCGATCCTATAACCGGTAAACTCTATTCAGGATATCTTGATTCAGATTATAATCCAGCTTCTTTGAAAAAAATTGCAGGAATTGGTGGTGGACGTTATTTTGAAGTTCGTACCATTGAAGAGCTTCTGGAAACTTTAAGCACCGTTGCAAAAATTGAAAATGTTTCCCAGAGTTTTACTTATAAAAATGTAAACAAACTTTATTATCAGAAGGTTCTTTTCATTGCCCTGATTATCATTGTTATTGTCTGGTTTATAAAACGCATTATTTTAAAGGAGCTTGTTTGCTATAAAATTAAAAAAATTTTGATTTTAAGAAGCTCCTGTTTAGGCTTTGCATTCATTATGCTGATTCTGGCTTATTCTGGTATTTCCTGGGGAACCTATCTTGTGCCTGTCCAAAAAAATGGCAGCAGCGTTTCTATGGTATTCGATATTTCAAACAGTATGCTTGCAAAGGATGGTCCTAATGGTACTACCAGAATGAAAGCTGCAGGTGTATATGCTAAAAAGTTATTGACCAAAATGGAGGGTGTAGCAACATCAGTTGTTTTGGCTAAGGGAGAAGGCATTGCTGCTATTCCTTTGACTGAGGATGATGCCATAATCGAATCTTTACTGGATGTAATGAATCCTGGATTGATGACTGTTCCTGGCACAAGTATTGGTAAAGGAATTATAAAAGCAAAAGAAACCTTTCCTGCCAACCACTCTGCAGCTAGTCGCATCTGGGTATTTACAGATGGAGAGGAAACTGACGGCCAGCTGGTACCTGCACTAACTGACTGTTTAAAAGCCGGCATTCCTGTAACTATCATTGGATTTGGAACAGAAAAAGAATCAAAAATTCTTGCCGGAGATGGCCAGACGGAAGTACTTTCTGCACTTCGCTCAAATGAAATTGAAAATGCTATTCAAACCGCAACAGACAACTTTAGCTTCTTCAAAAACAGAGCCGAACTTAAATATATTAACTCTCAGGATAAAGGGTCAGCCTTTGAACTTCTTTCTCAGCTTAGATTTTCTGGTTCTGACAACCTTATTACTTCTTATGAAGCAAAGCCTGTTCCACGTTATAAATTGTTTCTGATTCTGGCAATTCTTTCATTTGTGTTTAGTTACATATTTACAGAGATTGATTTTTCGAAGTTCCTCAAAAAAACAAAACTTCTGGCAGCGGCAGGAATTATTATCTCACTAACCAGCTGTTCTTCAGATACTATTAATATTTTTAGAGGAACAACATCATTCAATAACAAGCAGTATAAGCACGCTATTTCCTGTTATATGGAAGTTATAGAAAATAATTCTGAAAAACAGAATCCAGATACATTGAACTATTCGCTTTATGATTTAGGAACAACCTACGCAACTATAGGAGAAGATGAAGCTGCGCTGGAACGATATTCTTTAATTTCTGAAGATGCTCCTATTCAGCTTCGTTATGCAGCATTTTACAATTCTGGAGTTGTTGCCCACAAAAATGAAGATTATGAAGCGGCTATGCACTATTTTAGAAAAGCTCTGGAAGTTGACAGCTCAAAGCTGGAAGCAAAAATAAATCTGGAACTTTCCATGCGTATGGGAGAGGAAAAAGTAAAACAGAGCGAAAGCAATGCTATACCGGCAGCAGAGCACGAATCTTCAAATCCTGATATAGAAAAAGCAGTATTTCAGCATATAAAGGAGAATGATCAAAAGCAATGGAAAAACAGCGATACAAATCAATCTCAGAATCTTGCAGAAGATTATTAATATTTTTCACAGTTTGTGCAATTTTCAATTCAGTTCTTTATGCTCAAAATCTTACCACAGCTGAAATAAATCAGCTCAGAATTATTCCGGCAGAAGAACAATCTCTTTTTACAAAAACTGATATTCGTTTTGAAGTTCTTATTCCAAAAATAAAACCATCTCAAGTTCAGATTCTATCTGCCACTCTACCTCGGGATGTAAATTTCAGAACTATGCGCAAATCTGAGGATTTTGAGGATGGAGGTACAAAGGTTGAACTATGGTATAGTTTTGATAAAAAAGGAACTTATGAACTTCCGGCCCTGCCTGTAATGCTTCAGAACAGACGAAGAAATATTAGATTCCGCTCCATTACTTTAACTGATGATCCTTCAAAACAGAGTCCACAGCTTGTTGTAGTATTTAGCAACGGTTCAAAATTTTCATCCAGTGATGAACCTAAATCTGCTCCAATTTTTAATGCAAAAACTGGAGAAAAACAGAAGCTTACTGTTTACGTTCAGTATATTTCCCAGCTTGTTCAGTTCTCCTGGGATATTCCCAAAGACTCAATTTTCACAGAAACTCAAACCTACGATATTACAGAAATAAAATATAGGGAAAAAAATTATACTCATGAATTAATTCCAGTTGCATCCTTTGAATGGACAGGTCTGACTACGGGCAAACTGCCAATGCTGAAAATAAGAGCTATAGTTACAGATTACAATGGTTACCGCAGCGAGCTCTATCTTCCAGAAGGCTATGTAGATTTTGTCGAAAACAATATTTCCACATACAACACTGATGATATAATGTTTGATGATGCCTTTTCAGCAAAAAAATCCTCTTCATCAAATTCATTGATAAATGAAATAACTGAAGAAAACTGTATAAAACTTGCGGAACTTTATTCTGCAGAACGAAATACTCTTTTTCATTTTTCACAATATCATAAGAACCGTGTTGATTATGAAGCTTCGCTAGGATTACCTTCCACAACTCAAGGTGATTTTTCCATTGGATTTCTTCATATTGCAGGAATTGTCTGCTTAGTTATTCTGATTCTACTTATATTTTTTATAAAAAAGAAAAATCTGATTCTGATTTTATTTTTCTCCGCATTGTTTATATGTTCTCTTGTCCCATTAGTAAATCTTTCACTTAAAAGAAAAGATAGTTTTGCTATTTGTAAAGGAATTTCCATTCATTCAGTTCCAGAAGAAAAATCTGAAGCTGTTTCCGAAATTGGAGCTGGAAACCGTGTTCATATTACAGAAAAAGCAGGCAAATGGGTTTACATAGAATTTGGTGAAACTGGTGGCTGGGGATTGAAAGATAATGTTATTTTAATAAAATAGCATTCACAACTTATAGTGCTTTTCAGATGAGGTGATTTTATGGACATGGGTGATATTTTAAATCAGTGGGATTCTATGCAGTCGGATAAGGTTCGAAAGCAGAAAGAAAGCGGCAAGAATACGGTTTCCCACAAAAAGGCTAATGCTCCTACTGCAGAAGAGAAGGCACTGGCAGCAGAAAAAGATTTTGAAGCAAAATTAAGAGCTGAAAATTCTAAAACTATAAATCCAATGGAGCTTTGGCTTAGACGCTATGGCACTATTGATAAGGATAAGATTCTTGAAGAACAGCAGGAACGTTCTAACCAGACAGACCGCAACTATCTTATAAATATGGCACCTGAAGCCCGTTTGGATTTACATGGACTGCATCAGAATGAAGCTGAAGAACGACTTAATTACTTCATTACAGACTGTAAACGCCGTGGACTGCGCAAGGTCATTATCATTCATGGCAAGGGTATACATACAACCGGCACAGATCCTGTTTTGGGAGAACTGGTTCGCAGATTTATTGAACGGGATAAACGTTGTGGAACTTCTGGTCATCCAAAAACAAAAGCGGAAGGCGGAACAGGTGCTACCTGGGTCATTCTAAAGTAATCACACACATAAGAGGAAGGTGATCGGAATAGCCTTCTCCACTGTATAATTTGTATGCTTCTGGAATACCTCCACTACTGCACCATACTCCATCAGTTTTAGGACCAAAAGCAGAAATTCTTAGTTTTCCAACTGCAAAAATATGATCTATCCGTTCCCATTCTCCATTGTAAAAATAACTTCCCGTGTCTGTGGCATAATCTCCTGAAGCATTGAACCATGGCGAATAAACCTTTGCTTCATAACCACAACCTCTTAGCAGAACTGTAGGATAATCGCCGGCAAATTCTCTGGCATCCCTGTTAAAATCTCCGCACAAAATACAGGCCAATTCCTCTTCTACTTCACCAAGTCGCCCAAGACTGTCCGCAATAACAGATTCCTGCCAGTCTCGCCATATTTCACTTTCAGCTTCTCCCCCAGATTTAGATTTCCAGTGATTAACGAACACAATCAATTCTTTTCCAGAAACATCTACTGTTACCTGCATCAACGGGCGAACATTCGGCTGATCCTTTCCCTGACTTTTTACACACATAGAATGAATCTGCAGATTTCTTAATTCATATCTGGAAAAAACTGCACACCCAATTGAACCTTCTGCTTCTCTGGCAAAACAGGCATAGCCCCAATTTTTATTTTTCTCCCAGGATTTTCCAGCCAGCAGATTTGAAATATCCTGAACAACTGCAGCATTTTCAATTTCCTCCAAAACAAAAATATCTGCATTAAGAGTGGTCATTACTTCACATAAACGACTCAAACGAGTCAAATATTTATCCTTGGACCACTTTGCCAGATTCTGAAAATCTGAGTATTCTGTTCCCTCAATCTCAGAATCAAAAAAAGTCTGAACATTCCAGGTTGCAAGAGACAACATTTCTGTTTCATCTTTTTCATTATTAACAGAAGAATAAACCGAACAGGAAACCAAATAAAACATGCATAAAATAATCAGAAAAAAACGCTTCATAGCAATAAAACCTCTTACTATAGTTATTGCCGCAATTTACGTTTTTTACCAAAAATCAGAAGGAAAACAGAGAATTTAAGAGAATTTACAGGTATTTTTCTACCAGAAACAAATATTCTTTTACATGAATTTCTCGGCCATTAAGATTTCTTGAGCCTCGGAATGTATTATATTCAGATTCCAGAACCTGAACCTTTCCACAAACCTGCAGTAACTCAATCATTTCTTCCTTAGAAATAAAACCTTCCGAATTAAATGAAACAAGAATATATTTTGCACGAACATTGTAAATCAGCTGAGAAAATACGTCTGCTACTTTCTTTTTTTTGTTATAGGCAGACCGATTCCAGTTTTTAGGAATTCCAGAAACCCTGCTGATTTTTTCAGAATCCGGTCGTTCATAATCTGCAATCAGATTAAGCATAAAATAATTCGACCCATAAGGATGCTGATTGTATGGGGGATCAAAATATGCCAGATCAAACATGCCATTATCAAGTTCCGCTGAATTATACAGTTCCTCATTCACAACAAGTTCATTTGCATCCTGGCTAAAAACTCTGTAATTACAATTAAAATTTGAAAATACAGGAAACTGAAGTTCAACTTTCCCCATAATTCTTGAAAGAGCATTTTTACCGTTACCGCCAAACTGACCTGTTCCGGTTTTTGAATTCTTGTAAAAGCCTTTAAAAATTCCTGCAGTATTCGCATGGATTGAAGCTTCAGACAACAATGGAGCTATAAAGAAATGTTTATATTTTTCTGGAACTTCTTTTTCTATAAGCTGGCGGGCTATATCAAGATAATTTGCATTATAAGTTGTATAAAAACAACGATCCGATTTTTGGATATTTTTTTCATCTTCAGGAGAATAGAGTTCTGTAATAAAGCCTGGAACCTTTTTCTTTCCCATTTGAAGGTTGATTGAATCGCAGAGTTTTGTATAAACAGCTTCCAGTTCCTTCAAATCCAAATCAGCAGAATTAGCCAGGTAACAATGATTAATAATCTGGGAATATTTTTCCAAATCATTCACCGTAAGACTCTGTGCATACTGCTTTAAATAACGGCTCACAATTCCGCTGCCCGCAAAAACATCAAGACAGTTTAATTTCTGCTTTCCCAGTTTTTCCTGAACAATAGCCACACCTGTACCAATAAAATCCAGAAGGGCTCGTTTATTCCCTATATAGGTTATGATTTGAGACTGCAAATATTCAGGATTTTCCGCTAAAGAAGACAACTAAAACTCCATTTTTGAATTCATCTAAAATTTTACCGATTTTTTCCAAATTCATCAATGAGGTTGTTAATTTACATGCTTTTTTGATAAAATGCAGATATGGTTAAGCGTGCAATTATTCATGTTGAAAATACAGAAGGTGTAGTAGATTTTGCAAGATATCTTTCAGAAGCAGGCTGGACTATTCTTACTGCAAACAAAACAGAAGAACTTCTAAAAGCAGAAAAAATTCCAGTTATAAGAGAACAGGCTCTCGTTGAAAGTAATTATCATTTAAATGAAACCTCAAGTCTCATGCGTCAGATACTTCTTACAAAATACAACAAGGAAGAAAAATTTATTTCAACAGATAATGATGAAACCAATATCTACGTTATCTGTGTAAATATTACACCTGTAATGAATGTAAATATTACATCCAGCAAGTATAATCAGCAGATTCTTCCTTCTAATTTTTTCATTACCTCACTTTTACGCAACACTTTTTCTAATCACGAAAACGTACTGATTCTTACAGACCCTGAAGATTATAAAGAAGCAATTATTCAGCTTAAAACAGATAATATTTCAAAAGAATTCAGAACTTATCTTGCAGCTAAAGCATTGAATCTTATTTCAGCTTTTGATGCAGGACTTTCAGCTTCAATTCTGCAGGGCCAGCAGTATAATGTTCAGTTTATGAATTATCTCATGTATCCATACAAAAAAAATATGGCATTACATGAAGGCTCAAATTCCCAGCAGAAAAGCTTTCTCTATAAATCTCCAACAGAATCAGGTGCATTAAACGGATTTCTTAAATTGCAGGGAAAAGAACTGACTCATAACATCATTTGTGATATTTCTTTTGCCTGGGAACGAATCAGTACCCTATACGCAATTCTTAAAAACCAGTACACAGTAAAAAGTACAAACAGTGATGGTTATGATTTTACAACCCAGTTTACACCTCTTACAGGAACTGTTTTTACTATTGCAGTAAAATTCAATACCATTGTTGGAGCAGCTCTTTCTACAAACGTGCTGGACTCTTTTTCAAAGGCTTACGAATACGATACATATAACATTAAAGATGTGGTTGTTGCCTGTAGTTCTGTAATAGATGCTGCTGCCGCAACAGAAATGGTAAAAGGAAATTTTGCTGCTATTGTTGCACCTAGTTTTACTATGGAAGCAAAACAGATTCTTTCTTCAAACAGAAATATTCGTCTTGTACCTTCTGCAAAAGTTGCAACCACAAATCTGGATGGAAGACTTGTAAACGGCGGATTACTGCTTCAGACTAAAGATAATTCTCTTTTTGAGCACTGGCATGTCAGAACAAAAAACAGACCTTCTCAGTTCAAAACCGATGAAATGGCTTTTGGAATGCTTCTTTTGATAGGAGCCCGTTCATATTCAGCCGTACTGTTAAAAGATAATTCTCTTATTGGTATTGGTCAGGGATGTACTTCTACGAACAGAGCTTTAACTGTAACTTTGCAGGATGCCCGAGAAAGAGTTGAACGCAAAAAAACGTCAGGTGAAGCAGTTAATAATGAAAATCCAGATTTAGCAAACCCTATTGGAGATGTTCTTATCTGTGATTCAACAATTCAGTTTGATGAGCCTGTAAAAAAACTTATTGACAGTGGTATTACAGCAATCATTCAAACTGGTGGAACTCCAGCCGATAATGAATTTATAAACTATTGTGATGAAAGAGGTGTTGTCATGGTATTTACAGGCATGACTCACATTTCATTCTAAAAATCACTTAATCATAACAATGAGGGGAAACTTATGCTTTACTACTTGGGTCAGTGTCTTCAGAACTATTGGGGACCTGCAAGACTTTTAACTTCTTATGCTGTTTTAATTACGGTAGCACTATACTTGGGATTTTTTCTTGCCTATAAGCTGATTCCAAAATTCTATAACTGGCTTCCACATGATCGTGGCCGCGAGTTTACAATCAAAGAAAATGCAGAAGCTGCAAAAGGTAAACCTACAGGAGCAGGCAGTATTTTCATTACTATTTTTGTTCTTCTTGCATTCTTAATCTGTCCCATGACATGGGTTCGTGCTTCTATAGTATTCCTTACATGGATTACAATGCTCACAGGCTTTCTTGACGACCGCAGTGTTACCAGTTGGGGCGAATACCTGAAAGGTGCATTAGATTTAGCAATCAGCGTGATTTCTGCATTCATTCTCTATTATGCCCTTGCAAAATCTTCTGTAGACGGCACAGTTACCTTCTGGCTCCCATTCTTTGCAAGCCCTGTAGTTGTAAATCCTATTGTATACATAGTTATTACTACAATAATGCTCTGGGCTTCTATAAATACAACAAACTGTACAGACGGAGTAGACGGGCTTTCTTCATCTTTAGTTCTTATTGCACTACTTACACTGGGTATTCTGTTTTATTTCATTCTTGGTCACAAAGATATTGCTGCATATCTGCTTTTGCCACATTTTCAGGCAGGTGCTAACTGGGCAATTCTGGCATTTACAATGGCAGGTGTTGTAATGGGATATCTCTGGCATAATGCTTTCCCAAGTCATTGTTTAATGGGAGATGCCGGAAGCCGTGCTTTGGGATATTTCATAGGTATATGTGTAATGATTAGTGGAAATCCATTTATTATTCTCGCCACTTCTTCAATCATATTTATTAATGGAGGAATGGGACTTCTAAAGGTTGCCCTTCTCCGTTTCTTTAAAATTAAGATTTTTGAAACAATCAGATTCCCTCTTCATGACCACATGAGAAAGAATCGTGGCTGGTCTCCAACTCAGGTTCTTCTAAAATTTATGATTATGCAGCTTTTGATTACCTGTGGATTAATGGGAATTTTCCTTAAAATCAGATAACAATTTAAAACGGAGCTTATTATGCAGTCAGTTCAGTCGGTAAAAGATTTTTTTGCAGAACAGAGAAAAGAAATTATAGATTTAGAAACACAGCTTACTTCCCATATTGCCATTGCACCAGAAGGTAATGGAGATGGAGAAACTGAAAAATGTAATGCCTTGGAAGCCTGGCTTAAGGAAAAAGGTTTTAATGACATTGAACGTTATGAAGCTCCTGATTCCAGAGTAAGTTCCGGCAGTCGTCCTTCTCTTGTTGTAACTATTCCTGGAACTGATAATAACAGCCGCATCTGGGTTATGGCCCATATTGATGTTGTTCCAACAGGAGATTTAAAATTATGGAACACAGATCCATGGAAGGTTGTAGAAAAAGACGGAAAACTGTATGGCAGAGGTGTTGAAGATAATCAGCAGGGACTTTGTTCTGCAGCATTTGCAGCTCTTTATTACATAAAAAATGGCATTACTCCAGCCCATACAATCAAACTCCTTTTTGTTGCAGATGAAGAAAACGGAAGTAACTACGGCGCTATCTGGCTTTTACGAGAAAAACATCTTTTTAAAAAAGAAGATTTAATTCTGATTCCTGATGGAGGAGACCCAAAAGGCCAGACTATTGAAATCGCAGAAAAGAATCTTATCTGGCTTACAGTTCATGTACAGGGACAGCAGACACATGGAAGTCGTCCAGACAGTGGAGCAAATGCATGTTTAGCAGCTTGTGATTTAAGCATGCGCCTTCACGGATTGGAAAAGATTTTTAATAAAAAAGATGATTTATTCGAACCAAATTACTCTACTTTCCAGCCAACAAAACGTCTTAAGAACGTAGACAGTATTAATATTATCCCAGGCGAAGATACTTTCAGTTTTGACTGCCGTATTCTTCCTTGTTATAAACTGGATGATGTATTAAAAGAAGTTGACCGTTGTTGTCGTGAAGTAGAAAAAGAACATGGAGTAAGAATTGAATATACTACTCCTCAGAAATCTGAATCTCCTGCAACTTCTGTAAATGCACCAGTAGCACAAAAACTTGCTGCTGCAATTAAGAAAGTTCATGGTCTTGATGCAAAATTCATTGGTATTGGCGGAGGAACTGTAGGTGCAGAACTTCGTCGCGAAGGAATTGATGCAGTTGTCTGGAGCACCCTTGATGATCAGGCACACCAGCCAAACGAATATTGTGTTATAGACAATCTGATAAAAGATGCAGAAACTTTGATTGAATTGTTCAAATAATTGTAGGTTTATACACTTCCCAAGTAGTAGAAACCAATGTATCTACATCAGAATATTTAGGTTCCCAACCTAAAAGTTCTTTAGCAAGCTTAGATGTAGTATACAAGCTTGCAGGATCTCCTGGACGACGTGGTTCTTCCCCTGCAGGAATTGGTTTACCTGTTATCTTGCGGGCAGCTTCAATAATTTCTTTAACAGTAGTTCCCTTTTCTGTTCCAAGATTCAATTTAAGACTCTTGTTGTTCTTTGCAATATAATCCAAAGCCATTACATGAGCACGAGCCAAATCTGTTACATGTACATAATCACGAATACAAGTACCATCACGAGTATCATAATCAGTTCCAAAAATCTTAAGTTCACGCTGACCAAGAGCTGCCTCCATAACACGAGGCAAAAGATTTTCTGGTTTCTGTTCCAGTCCACGGATTTCTCCATCAGGATCATAACCTGCCGCATTAAAATATCGCAAAGCTGCAAATTTCATATTCTTAAGCTGATCATACCAGGTCATATAACGTTCAATTTCAAGCTTTGTAAAACCGTAATAATTAATAGGATTCTGAGGATGATTTTCATCCATTGGCAAATACTGAGGTTCACCAAAAGTTGCTGCAGACGAACTAAAAATCATTCTTAAACAGTTATATTTTACTGCAGCATTCATAATATTTAATGTACCGGTAATATTGTTTACAGAATATTTTTCTGGCTTAATCATAGATTCACCGGCAGCTTTAAATGCAGCAAGATGAACAAAAGCGTCAAATCCCTGAGCAAAAGCACCTTCAATATCAGAAGGAATCAAAATATTTCCATAAATAAAATCATTCTCAGGGAAAAGATTACAACGCAGACCGCTTGAAAGATTATCAAATACAGTAACCTTATGCCCTGCTTTCATCATTTCTTTTACAACATGGCTTCCAATATAACCGGCACCACCAATTACTAAAACTTTCATATCTATAAACTCCTATTATTTGTAATATATGTATAATGCAACATACTGCTTATCTGATTTTTTACTGTCCAGAACCCAGAAATTAGCAAAGAAAGTCAAATCTGAATTCTCTTGTAATAAATCGTTCGCAAGCTCTTTTGCAGTCTGATCTGCCTGATCTGAATTTTCACCTGTTCCAGCAAGAATTTTTACAACTGATGCATTTTCCATTTCAGGCACAAGCTTTTTTAATGTATTAATATCCTGCGCTAAAGCCGGTTCAATCCACACTGGTAATTCTTTTCCAAAGCCTTTATATTTCCAGTCTTCAAACCGTAACTTTTCTTCTGTTTGTTTATTATTTTTAGTAGAGACTGCTGGTTCTGCAACAACATCATTAGAGGCACAACTTGCAAAACACATCACAAAAAAAAGTGATAGAATTATATAAACTGTTTTTTTCATTATCATTATTTTATCAAATATAAACTTGATTGTTAATGCTATTGAAAAAGATTCCGAACTTGAGGTAAACTTCCGCTATGAAAAAAATTATTCTTGCAACATTGATTCTTTTGTCAGCTGCAGTTCTTGTTTCCTGCGCTTCCATTAAAGAAATTCCAGAAGATAAAACATCTGCCCAGATTATTCAGATGGGACAAAACTCTGTTTCTGTATCTGATTACAAATCAGCATTGTTCTGTTATCAGACAGCAATTGAACGTTTTGGTACAAATCCTACCGTTTATGCAGAAGCAAAATACGAACAGGGCCATGTTTATTTAAAACAAAAGAAATATGAAAAAGCATATCAGAGCTTTGATGAACTGATAAATATTTATGAATACAATCCTGGTATTATTCCACCAGCTTACAAGAAACTTGCTCAGATAGGAATTACAAAAATTCCTGCTAAAAAACTGGCAGAAATTCAGAAACAGAATGAACCTGTTTTAGACTAATCTTTTGGCAGAAGTATTGAATGTATCTTAATATTCTTTGCTTCTGCTATGCCCATAACAAATTCTTTTGAATAGCGTCCAGTTCCTCTAGGAGTTGGATGTGGTTCTGCATCACCAATCAAAATTATTTTTTTCTCAGCTCCTGTTCGCCATGAATAGAATTCACTGGCAGCGTACATAGCCTCGTAAACTGCTTCAGGAATATCTCCACCTTCTTTACCATAAATTTTCACAGAATTCAGGTTTTTTGAAAAAGTTGTGAAATTTGTTGTAAAGTTGTAACACTTCACAGGTAAATCCATGTATTTAAAAGTGTCACCGTAATCACGATAGAACAACAATCCTATTCTTGCACCAGGAGTTTCACCAAATAATCTGATTAATTCAGGCTGTAAATCAGCTTTAAGCTTATCAATATCATTTTTCATGCTTCCTGTGGCATCAATTGCAAAAACAACATCAAGATTATCTTTATTCTCAATTCCCTCCAGCAGGGAATGAATATCTTCAATAATTGTTTCAGGGCCTTTTGAATATATAATATCCTGTGAAATTTCCTTGAACTTATCACTTGCCAGAGGATTATAATCATCTGTCAAAATAGTTTCAGGTTCTTCAATTGGCTCCGGCTCTTCAAAAGGTTCTGGTAAGGTTTCTACAACAGGCTCTGGAATTGGAGCTGGCTTTGGGGCAGGCTTTCTTACAACTCTTTTAGTAATCTTAAGGTCAAACATAAAAGGGCTGTCCATATAATCACCAGAATAATCCGCATAAGGCTTTTCAAAAGAACGGATGTTCACAAAAGTTCCTTTTCCCAAAGTTACTTCACCATTACGAGACCATTCATAACCGTAGACCATTTTTTCTGGAATATAGATATGAAATGCCTCGTCAAAAAACTCAGTTTTTTCTACTGTAGAGTCTACAAGACTATATTTTGCACCCTCTGATTCCAGTTTTTTTCCATCAAGATAGCGAATTTCATCACCATTAATTGGATTGTACTCTTTTGCTCTGTACGCATAACTGTCGTTTTTGCCGGCAGGATCCTTTGTAGTTTCTGTAAGAAGAATAGAATTTATATTAGGCTGTTTTTTTACATAAAGATGATATCCGCCATTTTCTTTATCAGGTATAAGTCGAACATTATCTGCTGTAACACGCAGCTGCTGCTGTTTTTCTGTAAAAAGTATTTTCTGGGAACCTTCTCCCTCTTTATTTACTGTATTTTGAGCATAAATATTAGCTGCACAAATCAATGAAGCAAAAACAAAAAAAACTTTTTTTATTATTAATTTCATAATTCACCCACCGAATTAATATCTTATCGCTTAATTATCGGTTGGAAATTTAAAAATTATGATTTATAATATAAACTATCTTGTAAAAAAGTTTTAAATATAGAATTAATTATGGAAGACATCAACGAATTTGAGAACATAGATATAAGCTCTTTTATTGAACCAACAGAAGCCGATAAAAAGGTCGATTCTGCCCGTGTAGAAATTTTCACAAAGCGTCAGAAGGATCTTATCAATCAGGTTTTCCCAATCATTCAATCTCATGACAAAGAGCACTATGAAATCTTCCTTAACAGAATTGCTGATATGGAGAACATTGCTTCTTCAATTGCAAGATTCCCTTCTCTGCTGGAAAAACATGAGCTTGCCGGTGGTACCCGTACACGCACAATTCTTATTGAATCTCTTATTAAACATCAGGATGATGGAGACCGTATTCTTCGCCTTCCAGCAAAAGCAATTTTGGGAAAAAGTCTTCTGGTTGCAAAAACACATACTCTTTCTGACTTTGCGAAAGTTACAAAACATCTTGGGGATGAATATTCAACTATTTCCAAGCAATTTGATACAGAAACAAACCTTTCCATGTTCTCCCTTTTAGCTGAGGATGTTTATTTGAACCTTATTTCAGATAACACTCAGCCAATCGAATTCCGTAGAGAGTGGGCTTTGTCCCTTCTCCTGTTGTGGGAACACTGGAATGATCAGGCATCTGAAAACGTTGCTCCAGTTTTGCAGTCAGTTTGGCTTGCACGTCGTAAGCTGGCACCTGCATTTGGTACAATGATGGGAACAAGTGAACTTCTACTTATTTCTATGCAGATGGATGATGAATGGATTAGCTTTATAAAACAGAAAATGGGTGACCCTGGAGTTACTCAGGCAATGGAAGAATTCCTTTTTGGTATTTCAACAGAACAGATTCAGACCCTTCGCAATATCCTTAAGACTAAGGGGATTCCAGCAATTGGTCGTGATGAAGTTTCAAAATTCTTAGGAGAACACGTAAAAGCCGATGCCGGTTTGGACTACCGAGACTTCTACTCTATGTATACAGTCCGCAGAGATAACGCACGCTCTCGTGCAAGAATGAAACTGGAAGGTCCTCGTAAAACTCTGGAAGATTACTTCGTTCAGTTTGTAACAGCTGAAAACAAGGAGAAACAGAACAATGACACCTTCGCAAAATCTTGATTCTAACAACGAAGAAGAATATAAAGTAAAAAAAAGAACATATCATTTTGGAGAAAAGCTTAGAGAAGTTCGTGAACACAAGGGCTACACCCTTAAAGTTGTAGCACAGCGTGCGGGCGTAAGTGAAAGTCTTGTTTCTCAGATAGAAAGAAACCATGTTTCACCTGCAATTGATACACTTCTCGCTTTGGCCGAAGTTCTTGATATTAATCTGGAATATCTTTTTGAAGAATATCGCAAAGAACGTCCTGTTCAAATTATCCGAGCAGACGAAAGACCTTCTGTTCAGGATGATGATATTACTTTTGAAGGATTAGCAAAGCCAACTGGTACCGATAATCCTCTGGAAGTATATGTTATGAAAATTCCTGCCGGCCTTCACACTCATCGAGGTTCTTACGGGCACTTTGGTCGTGAAATTGGATACATTACAAAAGGTCAGGCAATGCTCACATATAACAATGAGCAGTATGTTCTGAATGAGGGTGACAGTGTTTCTTTTGATGCCCGTGCACCTCATGTCATTCAGAATGTAGGAAAAAGTGATATGGAATCCGTTTGGGTAGTAACACCTGCACAACGCTTCCTTGAGCATTAATCGACTATGAAAAAATTACCTTCTCAATTAATTGCAGTAGTTTTTCTGTTATTGTTAACTTCCTGTAAAACTACTGCAGTTTTACTTGCCGAAAAATATACAAACCCACTTGTACTCCCTGTAGAAGAACTCTGTCCAGAAGAAATCGAATGGACAAATATTGAAGTAGCAGATTTACCAGCTGAAACTTTTCAGATGACTGGAAATATTGTAAAAAGCACCAATTCCCAATGGAAATGCATAAAAATTGACTTAGATACACCAGGCCTGGAAATTGCCGCTACTCCATACAGGGAAGATTTAGGAAAACACTTTTACCTTAAACAGTTTGCACAAAAAAATAAAACCATTACCGCCATAAATACAGTTCCTTTTGATTTAGATGGCAGAACTTATATTCCCGTAAGTGTTGTAAAAATTGATGGAGAAATAATCTGTCCTCCAACACAGCTTTATGCAGTTTTAGGGATTACTAAAAAAGATGGAAAGCTTAGAGCTACAATCCGTTCAACTCAGGAAGCAGAACAGATTGCAGAATTTGATTACGCTTTTGGCGGTTTTTTTACTATTCTTGATAACAACAGAATTTTTGAATTTGAAAAATATAAGCGCTCCAGAAGTGCTGCAGGAATTTCTGATGGCGGCAGATTTCTGTATCTTTTTGCAGGGTGCGGAATAAACTGTCCCACAGGAAGAAATGGTTTTAATTTTGAAGAGTGTGCCCTTATTTTGCAAAAGCTGGGCTGTGATTCAGCTATGGAATTTGACGGCGGACACTCTACAGGTCTTACTCTGAAAAATAAAAATGCCATAAAACCTAGTCTCCAAAGGAAAGTTCCTGCTGCTTTTGGAATAAAAATTTCTGAATAAATATTAAATTTTTTGAATAATTATTGAAACAAAAACCTATTATCCGTATAATTATGTAATTTTGTTGAATATAAACTGTATAAATATACATTTTGTATTTCGTATACAATACTAACAGAAAAAACGGAGGCTCCTATGGCAATGATAAAAGAAGAACAGGAAATCATTAAAAAGTTGGAAAAACTTGCTGTTCACAATGACCCTATCGATCAGAAACTTTACAGTAAATATGATGTTAAACGTGGACTCCGTAATGCCAATGGTACTGGTGTACTTGTAGGTCTTACAGCAATTGGTGATGTAGTTGGTTATGAAATCAAGGACAATCAGAAGGTTGCAGTTCCTGGTCGTCTTGTTTATCGTGGTTATAACGTTGAAGACTTAATTAAAGATGCAGAAAAAAATCATCAGTTTGGATATGAACAGTGTGCATTCCTTCTCCTTTTCGGAGAACTTCCAACTCAGGATCAGCTGGATGCCTTCAGTGCATATTTAGGCGAGTGTCGTGTACTTCCTCCTAACTTTACAGAAGACATGATTATGAAAGCTCCATCTAACGATATTATGAATAAAATGGCCCGTGGTGTTCTGGCAAGTTATTCTTATGATGATGACCCAGAAAATCGTGCTGTAGGAAATATCATTCGTCAGTGCATTCAGTTAATTGCCCGATTCTCTACTTTGGCAGCTTATGGTTATCAGGCAAAACGCCGTTATTACGACAATAAATCTATGTTCGTACATAATCCAAAACCAGAGCTTTCTACTGCAGAAAATTTCCTGCGCCTTATCCGCTCAGATAAGCAGTATACTCGTCTAGAAGCAGAAATCCTTGACCTGGCACTTATTCTTCATGCTGAACACGGTGGTGGTAACAACTCTTCTCTTACAGTTCACGTTGTTTCTTCTGCAGATACAGATACATATTCTGCAATAGCAGCAGCTGTTGGTTCCCTTAAAGGACGCCGTCATGGTGGCGCAAATATCCGTGTAATCGAAATGATGGATGAAATTAAAGCCAACGTAAAAGACTGGTCAAATGAAAAAGAAGTTGAAGCTTACCTCAGAAAAATTGTTGATGGAGAAGCTTTTGATCATACTGGAAAAATCTACGGTATTGGTCATGCCGTATATACAATCAGCGACCCTCGTGAAGTTCTTCTTAAAGCTAAAGCAAAAGATTTGGCAAAAGAAAAAGGCTTCCTTCCAGAATTCGAGCTTTATAACATTATTGAAAAGCTTGCTCCAGCACTTATTCAGGAAAAGCATCCTTCTGCAGAAAGAGTTTGTGCTAACGTAGACTTCTATTCTGGATTTGTATATACAATGCTGAACATTCCTCGTGAATTGTACACTCCAATCTTTGCAATTTCCAGAATTGCTGGATGGTCTGCTCACCGTATTGAGGAAATTGTCAGTGGCGGAAGAATTTACCGTCCTGCATACAAGAACATTTATGCAGAACGAGATTATATTCCAATGTCTGAAAGAAAATAGTCGTATCTATGGCAAAAGAACGAGTAGATAAAATCTTAGCCCATGAAGGCTTTGGTTCCCGCAAGGATATACGAAAACTTCTCCGTTCTTCAGAAGTACTGTTGAACGGAAAGCGTATATTTGATCCAGGGACTCAGTTTGATTCAGAAAATGACTTGATTACCATTGATGGTGAAGAAGTTGATTTACATGGTCATATCTATCTGATGATGAACAAACCGAAACACACAATTTCTTCGAACAAAGATGGTGAACACGAAACTGTTTTTGATTTACTGGACGATTCTTTTAAAACTCCATATTTACAAGAAAAACTACATCTGATTGGTCGCCTGGATATGGACACAGAAGGCATGCTGCTTTTCACCACAGACGGAGAACTTACACATCGTCTTATTTCTCCAAAATCCCATATAAGTAAAACCTATTTATGTTGTCTTGAACATCCGGAAACTCCAGAACATCAGCAGCAAATCACAGAACAATTTAAAGCTGGCATTGAAGTTGGTCCGGAAGATAATGAGTCTGGGTTCCTTTGTGAACCTGCTTTTATTGAATGGAAAGACGAATCTACTGCTCATCTGACAATTTACGAAGGAAAATATCATCAGGTAAAAAGAATGTTTATTGCTGTAGGAAACAAGATTGCTTATCTTAAAAGACTTTCCATGGGAAAACTGGAACTTGATTCTACTCTTGCATTAGGCGAATACAAATATCTTACTGATGACGATTTAAAAAAACTGGTTTAATTATCTGCCGACAGCCGACGAATATTTCTTCCATGATACAGTGGTGTCAGTCATCGCTGTATCACTTGATACGCTGATGTCAGTCATCACTGTTATATTTGATACAGCGATGACTGACATCAGCGTATCATTAAAAGAATTGTAGTAATATGTCATTTTTTTTAAGTTAAGATTTGTTATTTTTTTATCCGCTTGAACACTCGGTCTTTATCCGTTAAAATTGTTTCACTATATTTTATCGAGGATAATATGACAGATATCGAAATTGCACAGAAAAACATTATGGATCCTATTACTAAAGTAGCAGGAAAAATTGGTCTTTCAGAAAACAGTCTCGAGCTTTACGGTACTTACAAGGCTAAAATTTCTTTTGAAGAACTTAAAACTTTACAGAATAAAGCCTCCTCGAATCCTGGAAAATTAATTCTTGTTACTGCAGTTACTCCTACTCCAGCTGGAGAAGGTAAATCAACTGTATCTATTGGACTTGCTGATGGACTTAATAAAATTGGTAAAAAAACAGTTGTTGCATTGCGTGAACCAAGTCTTGGACCTTGTTTTGGTGTAAAAGGTGGTGCCTGCGGTGGTGGATACGCACAGATTGTTCCAATGGAAGAAATCAACCTTCACTTTACAGGTGATATTCACGCCATCAGCATTGCAAACAATCTTATTTCAGCTCTTATTGATAATCACTTGCAGCAAGGAAATGAATTAAATATTGATTCCAGAACAATTTCATGGAAACGCTGCGTTGATTTAAATGACCGTGCACTCCGCAACATTACAATTGGTCTTGGAGGACGCATGCAAGGTGTCCCTCGTGAAGATCATTTTACAATTGCCGTTGCATCAGAAATTATGGCAATTGTTTGTCTTTCTAAAACTATTACAGAACTTAAACAGCGTCTTGACCGCATTGTAATTGGCCAGAATTATGAAAAAGAAAATGTTATTTTCGGTCAGCTTAAATGTACTGGTGCAGTTGCTGCCCTGTTAAAAGATGTAATTAAGCCTAATCTGGTTCAGACCCTGGAAAAAAATCCTGCATTCGTTCATGGCGGTCCTTTTGCCAATATTGCTCACGGATGTAACTCTGTAAATGCAACATTATGCGCTTTAGGAACAGGTGATTATGTTGTAACAGAAGCAGGTTTTGCTGCAGATTTAGGAGCAGAAAAATTCCTTGATATAAAATGTCGTTCTGCAGGACTTAAACCAGATGCAGTTGTAATCGTTGCAACAATCCGTGCTTTGAAAATGCATGGCGGAGTGACAAAAGCTGATTTAAGCACTCCTGATTGTGCCGCACTGGAAAAGGGTTTTGAAAATCTTAAGGTTCATATCGAAAATATTTCAAAATTCGGTTTGCAGTCAGTCGTAGCTATTAATAAATTCATTACTGACAGTGATGATGAAATCGCTCTTATTGAAAAACTTTGTTCTGAAGTTGGTTCAAAGGCAATATTGACTGAAGGATGGGGAAAAGGTGGCGAAGGTGCGGTAGACCTGGCTAAAGCCGTTGTAGAAATTGCTGATAATGGTAAATCTGATTATCACCCACTTTACGAATTGGAAATGCCGTTAGCAGATAAGATTCGCAAAATTGCAACAGAGATTTACCGTGCAGATAGAGTTGAATTCGACAGCACCGCATTAAATAAGCTTAAAACTTTTGAAGCAAACGGATATGGAAATCTTCCAGTTTGTATTGCAAAAACACAGAACTCTATAAGCCATGATCCTAAATTAATAGGTGCACCAAGTGGATTTACCTTCCCTGTTCGTGACGTTCAGTTATATGCAGGAGCAGGTTTTGTAGTTGCACTTGCCGGAGATATTATGACAATGCCAGGACTTCCAAAAGCACCTGCAGCATTGAATATTGATGTAGATGACAACGGTATAATTACAGGATTATTCTAAATTCTGACTTTTCAGCTTCGGCAGGATTTTTTGCAATGGCAATAATTCCACCATTATGTAACCAAGGGTCACTGTGAATTGCAGATAGTATTCTGTCACAATCAATATCTTCAGAAGAAGAAACCAAAATTTTTTTCATAAAACAAGCCTCAATTTTTAAATATATAATATGATCCAGATGCGATTCGAACGCACGACCTTCCGCTTAGGAGGCGGATGCTCTATCCAGCTGAGCTACTGAACCAAAATAACAAAAACAAATATCGCATCTGGCTGTTCAAGCAGGTGTATCCAGATGCGATTAGAACGCACGACCTGCCGATTAGGTTATACAATAGCAAATGCGTTAAAAAGGCTTGCAAAAGCAAGACTTTAGCATTTACCTTCAACTAGCTCTATCCAGCTGAGCTACTGAACCAAAATAACAAAAACAATGTCTTAAAAATTATAATACACGCCTGATTTAGCCAGGCCTGCAAAGCCATCTATAATTGCATCAATACTATTGACCGCCTCATTATAGTGACATAAATACATTTTAGAACGAATATCTGGAGATAAACTGCACAGCTGATCATAAGAAGCATGAACGCCAGCAGAATAGCCCGAAACATCACAATCATGAAAAATGTATTCTATATTTTTATATTCAGAAAGAAGATATCTTAACTGTGCCTCATTAAACTGTGTATCTCCAGTAAAAAGAATCTTCTCATCCAACAGAACTCCATAAGACAACTGAGAATTACGCAAACTGCCTCCAACAGAAGTCACATGTCGGGTTCTAAACAATTTTATATCAAGATCACCAAGCACTGCATGATAAATCTCAAAAGGCTTTTTTTGAATACGTTCGTTTTCAATCTCAGAAAAATAATCTTCAAATTTCATTTTTCCGTTTTCACTGAACTGAATACCGCCACGTAAAGATTCATTCCAAAGCTTCTTTTTGAAAGGTTTTGGAATAATCAGGTTTATAGGCTTTTTAGTAACATATTTGCCAACCAAAACCATTTCCTCAACACCACCAATATGATCCGCATGAGGATGAGTAAGAATCATATTTCTAATTTCAGAAGGTTTTGTTGCATATCTGTTTTCTAACGCATACGGACACAATGTTCCGCAATCTATCAAAAGATGAGTTTCCCCTTTCACAACAAGAAGATTAGTCTGAAAATTATTCTTAATAAAAGCACTCCCTGTTCCTATAAAAAACAGAGAAAGTTCTCCATTATTAGTTAATTCTATTTTCTTCTCAAAGGGTTTAATTTTCATCTTGATGCATTATAACACATTTTTATCAATTTGGTACACTTCCTCTACTCCAGAAACAAGGATTCCCCCCATCCCCATTTCCAAAGGAAGTGCTATATCTAAATCATAACGGTCGCCAACTGCTACGCATTCATTTGCCTGAACTCCCAGCCACTCTAACGCAGTCTTAAAAGGTTCTATAGCAGGTTTAGATTTATAACAAGTATCCAGACCAACAATCTTTGGAAAGAATTCAGAAATACCTATAGCTTCCAAAGTTCTTCTGGCAGGTAAAACCGGATTATTAGTTACACAAATCATTTTTACTTTTTTGCACAGAATATTCAAAGTATCTATCAGCTTCTGATCTCGCTTTAAGAATTTTTCAGGTTCCATCAGTTTATTGCGCCATTCAACACTCTGCTCAATAGGTATACCAAAAGAAACCAGAGTATTTCCAAGACTAACTTTTTTCCCATCGTGCTCTGCTGCATATTTTTTCCGATATTCAGACACCAGCTTACGAGCCTCATCTGCAGTAATTCCCCGCAATTTTGCATATTCTCTTACCTGACAGTCAATCTGCTCAAAAGCATAAGCCTGACAAGTATATAATGTTGAATCTATATCAAAAATAACGGCTTTTATCTGCTCTGGTAAATTATAAACAGTCATAAACCTTATCCTCTTTTACAATAGCATTTGCAGATTCCTGCAAGGATTTATATTTTCCAATGCCATACCAACCGGCACATGCATCTCCTAACAACTCTGCATGTGGACACTGACAAGCTACAAGTTTTACACCAAGCGTTTTAGCTTTATCCTGCATCAGCTTTTCATTTGCTGCCTGTCCACCAGTTACAGTGATTTTTTCAGGAAAATCTATATTATTAGCTTCTGCAATACGTTTTAGAACAGAAACTGCTTTTTTTGCAAAATCAAATCTTTTAGCTTCAGAAATACCAGAACTCTTCACAATCAAAACTGAAACATTCCATAAGCCTGGAATTACTGATGGCAAAGAACGTACTTCCTCATCCTTTATAAAAGAAGGTACACAGAAATTAAAACCTTCCGAAGATCCACAACGATCACAAACATATCCTGACTGCAATGTATTTGTACCCATCAGTGCAACAACAAAATCTGGACCGCCTGCTATTACAGGAATTCCTGTCTTTATCTTTAAAAAACCGGCAATTTCTTCAGTTACATATCCGCAAACCTGCCCTGTAGATACATATTCCGGCATTTTTCCTACAGGAACTTCACATTTTATTAATCTTTCTTCATCCCAATAAGCAGCCAGGAATCTTTCTTCAGGTAAAATAGTAACTGCTCTTCCTGTAAGCTCATAAATAAGAAATTCTGGTCCTGAAAAAATATATCTGCTGTTATCAAAGCTCTTAGGAAAAAGGGTTTTAAAACTTAGAATTCGTGGCAAAAATAAAGAAGGTACTGTTAACGAAGTATCTACACCAATAGCTTTATAATCAATATTTTCATTCCAACGAAGAGTAATTCCTTCTGAAGAAACCACAGTTGGCCCATTTCCAGACACAGTAATTCCCTGAATACCTTCTATTAAATCAGCAGGCATATCTTTAACTATTCGTTCAACGGCTCCAAGCCATTTTGTAGCAATAAAACGATTCTGAGGATCTGAAAATTTTTTGGAAGAAATAGAAACGACTTCGCCGTCCACAGTAATTAAGCCTGCTTTCAACGAAGTCGTTCCAATATCTATACAGAGTACAGTTTCAATCATTAGTTATTCTGATCTTCTTTTGTTTCTGTATTATTATTCTGTTTTACTACCTTTTCGATAATGTTACGGTTATCAAGCAATTCACCCAAAGACTGATTGTAGTGAATACGAGTGATTACGTTTGCAAAAAGACCTGAAACATCAGTATTAATAAACCATTCACGATTAAGAAGTTCTTCGTGATAAACAGCGTTAGTACCAATGATTCTGTAGAACAAGCCCTGTTTGTAAGCTTCATCAAAGTTCTTGATAGCATCTCCAGTAAAGAATGGGAGGCTGATTGCACAAATAACTTTTGTAGCACCCTGTTCTTTAAGGAACTGCATAGCTTTAAGCAAAGTACCACCAGTTCCAAGCATATCATCTGCAAGGAAGGCAACCTTACCTTTAACATCACCAAGGAGTTTAACTGACTTGATGTTTGTAGAATGTGCATCCTGAGTTACGATAGAGTAATCACGCTCTTTGTAAATCATAGCTAATGGCAACTTTAATCCAGAAGCATAGAACTTGTTACGATCAATAGCACCAGTATCTGGAGATACAATTACAATATCTTCAGTCTGACCTGTAAGATCAACAATTTTGCTAAGCTCACGGATAATCTGATAGCTTGCGTGCAAGTTATCCAAGTTACATGTTGAGAATGCATTTGGGATTTCGCGAGAGTGAAGATCAAGAGTGATAATTCTTGAAACACTCTGCATTTCGTAGATGTGACCTAAAAGACTAGCTGTAAGTCCTTCACGACCCTTTCTTTTATGCTGACGAGCATAAGGATAAGCAGGAACAACAAGAGAGATTTTTCCAGCTCCAGCCATGCGAACGGCATCAATAGTAACCAGCAATGATACTAAATGGTCATTTACTGACATTACAACGTCATTCTTACCACCGTTCAAATGAAGAACCTCGTGGTTTTCCACGTCCTGGAAAATGAATACATCTTTTCCACGAACAGAATCTAAAAGTTCGGTCTTAACCTCACCGTTAGCAAAATAAGTAAACCGAGCATTTACTTTAAATACTGGCGGTCTGTACTTATCTGTAGCACCTCTTATACAAAGATCGCTAGTCTGCAAATCATTCTGCAGATTGATTCTCTGTACAAGCTCTTCTTTACTCAGTCCATAACGCTTAGATATAACATCGTTCTTCAATGTGAAGCGATGTTTATACATGTGTTTAAGGTGTGTTATGACTTCATTGGCGAAAGCTTCGCCACCTGGACACGCAACAATCGCTAGACTTGTTGGTTCGGTATAAGGCATATTTGACCTCTTTTATAGTGGGATTTACCTAGAGAATACCATATTGAAGCTTTTTATTCCACAGTTTTACGTTTAGTTAAACCTTTTACTTAACAAAAGGCACATCTACTGTAACAACACAGGAAACATCATTACAACGTTTATTTATAGCCTCAAATATCATTTTTTTGAGTTGTTCATCTGTATATTCACAATTAAATGGTTTTACAACATCAAAAATAAGATTTGTATGAGAAACACCTGGAACCATACGAACATCATGGAACGTTATTGCAGGATTAATATTTGCAAGTTCTTCCCTAATAATCGATTTTAATTCCATAAGGCGAGGATTATCATTATTAATAGGATCCATATGAATTACACAGTGACAGTTTAATTTCTGTGATACAGAAACTTCAGTAACATCAATAACATCGTGAAGCTCAAACACATCCATATTACCAGGTACTTCAGCATGAAGGCTGATCATAACACGACCTGGCCCATAATCATGAACAACTAAATCATGTATACCAATGATTGGTTTGTGAGACAAAACTTCCTTTTCAATTGCATCCACAAAATCCTGCGAAGGCGCCATTCCTAAAAGTGGTTCAATTGTATCTTTTGCAGATTCAATACCAGTTTTCAAAATGAAGCAGGCAACTATAATTCCACCAATTCCATCCACCGGAAAAGTTGTGAATCTGGAAGCCACAACAGAAATGATTACAACAAAAGTAGAAATGGTGTCGCTAAGACTGTCTTTTGCAGTTGCTTCCATACTTACGGAATTAATTTTTTTTGCAATATTGTGGTTGTAAATGTACATGTAAAATTTTACAAGAATAGCCACACCCATAATAATCATAGAAACAATGGAAAAACTTAAAGATTGAGGATGAATAAGTGCACCAACTGAAGATTTAAGAAGTTCTACACCCATAAGCAGAATTAAAAAAGAAATGATTAGTCCAGCAATATATTCAAAGCGTCCATGTCCAAAAGGATGTTCAGGATCTGGTTTTTTCTGAGCTAATTTAAAACCAAAAATCTGTACAAGAGAAGATGCTGCATCAGAAAGGTTGTTGAAGGCATCTGCTACCATTGAAACGGAAGAAATAATTGTTCCACCAATAATTTTTGAGATAAACAATATTATATTCCAGAAGATTCCAAAACCCCCACAAAGGATTCCATAATCAGAACGTACCTTAGAATTATTATAATCTGTAGGATTTTTTACAAAAATTTTTACTAGAAGCGACAGCATATTTCCCCCTTTAAATTCGAATATTCTATATTACTTATAAAAAAATAGCCACAGATAAGACGCAGATAAGTCACAGATACAAAAAAATCTGTGTCCTATCCGTGTCCCATCTGTGGCTAAATGTAGATTCCTGTGTCTAGCACAGGAATGACACTGTCATTATTTTGCCAAAAGTTCAGCTAACTTTTCAGCAGTAAATCCGAGATATTCTGCGACTTTATTAGCAGGACCTGAAGTACCGAATCTGTCGATACAGAAGCAGTCTTCTTTCTTAGCAAACTGGAGCCATTCTGTAGAAACACCAGCTTCAGTACATACTACGCGCTTAGCTTTACCAATGATTTTTTCCTGTTCGCAAGAGCAGAGGTTAGAGAACTTCTTCAAATCTGGAACTGATACAACGCGGATTGTTTTTCCACTTGTAAGAGATGCAGCTTTAAGAGCCATGTTAACTTCTGAACCAGAAGCCAGGATTGTAATATCTGGAGTATCAGAACCTTCCTGTACAACATAAGCACCTTTTTCTGCCATGTTAGCTTTCCAGTTCTTATCTGCTTTTTCATATACAGCCAATGCCTGGCGAGTAAATGCCATACATACTGGATGATCTTTAGAAGCATAAGCCATGTTCCAAGCCTGCATAGATTCTTCTGGGTCACCAGGACGAATTGCCTGAACACCAGGAATAGAGCGGAGTGAACACATTGTTTCGATTGGCTGATGTGTAGGACCGTCTTCACCAACGTAAATTGAATCGTGTGTGAATACGTAAATTACAGGCTGTTTCATCAAAGATACAACGCGTAATGATGGACGGAGGTAATCAGCGAATACTAAGAATGTAGCACAGAATGGGCGGAGACCACCGTGTAAAGAAATACCAGCACAAACAGCTGACATTGCAAATTCACGGATACCGTATTCAATTGTACGACCAGCACGGTTAGCTGGAGAGAATGTACCATTGTCTGTTGCTTTGAATGCAGTCTTGTTTGGTCCCATCAAGTCAGCAGAACCACCAACAAGGTTAGCAAAGCGAGCAGCAATTACGTTCAATGCTTTACCAGAAGCATCACGTGTAGCACATGCATCCCCTACTTTATATTCAACATCTTTTACAGATTCGTCTGTAACTGCATCTGAGTGGTAAGCATCCCAAAGCTTCTTGAGTTCAGGATTTTCTTTTGCCCATGCATCAAATTCAGCATTCCAGTCAGCTTCAGCTTTAGCGAAGCAAGCTTTTTTATCTTCAAAATATTTGTAAGCTTCTGGAACAACGTAGAAGTCTTTGTCTGTTGGAAGACCAAGAGTTTTCTTAGCTTCAACAATTCCTTCTGCACCAAGTGGAGCACCGTGAACATCAGCTGTGTTCTGTTTTGGAGCTCCTTTACCAATTACAGATTTAAGCATGATTAAAGAAGGCTTATCAGAACAAGCTTTTGCTTCGTTTACTAATTTAACAATACCTTCAACATCATACATATCACCTTTCAAAACCTGCCATCCGTAAGCTTCGTAACGTTTAGCAATGTCATCTGTGAATGTAATGTCTGTACATCCGTCAATAGAAATTTTGTTCTGGTCGTAGAATACGATTAATTTACCAAGCTTAAGGTTTCCAGCCAAAGAACAAGCTTCAGAAGCAACACCTTCCTGGAGACATCCTTCACCTACCAAAGAATATGTATAGTGATCAACAATTGTGTGTTTTGGTGTATTGAATTTTGCAGCAAGCATGCTTTCAGCAACAGCCATACCAACAGCCATTGAAACACCCTGTCCAAGTGGACCACCAGTACATTCAACACCGTCTGTATCACCAAATTCTGGGTGACCTGGACAACGAGAACCAACCTGACGGAAGTTCTTAATATCGTCCATTGTTACATCATATCCAGCCAAATGGAGGATGCTGTAAAGCAACATTGATCCGTGACCAGCAGAAAGAACAAAACGGTCTCTATCAGCCCATTTTGAGTTAGCTGGATTGTGTTTCATTACTTCGCCGTATAATACAGCAGCTGCTTCTGCAGCACCAAGTGGAAGTCCAGGGTGACCTGAATTTGCCTTCTGAATAGCGTCCATAGACAAGCTGCGAATTGAAAGTGCAACTGCCTCAACACCTTTTTTGTCCATAAATTACCCCTAATAAATAGATTAAAATATTATGCTAATTCTTTTATAAGTGCAGAAAGAACTGGTTCATCAGCCTGTTCTTCCAATGCTTTTCTAAATTTTGCACTTCTAAAAAGTCCTGCCAAAGAAGACAAAACTTTTAAATGAATCTGCGAATTATGTGTAAGAAGAACAAACATTACAAAAACCGAACGCTCATCTGGAGCCTTCATATCAATTGGTTTTTTAAGATAAACAACACAAATACGCTGATCTTTTTCGTCCTTCATAATTGGAGCACGAGCATGTGGAAGAGCAATCCCATTACCTACAGCAGTACTGAGAACTTCTTCACGAGCGCATAAAGCATTATACACTTGATCAGAAGTCATACTATCGGGTAAATCTATCATTTTGCTAATCTTTGCATAAATTTCCTGAGGTGTATTTCCTTCTAAATTCTTAAAAATTCCACCTCTATGTATCAATTGTGCAATATCTACTGTATCTTCCATATTAATCATCTACTCCTTTTGTACAATTTCAAATGCCTTATATCTATTCATCTCTAAAGCTGATTTTAATGTACCACGAATATCATCAAACGTATCTTCCATGCCATCTAAAGACAAAGAAACATCCGCAATTGGAAAATCATTTCTTAAGAAAACGTTTTCGATTTCTTCCAGCAAACGTATCATATGACCAAACAGCTGAGACAAAATAATAAGTTCTTGCTGCGGAAACACATCAACATTTATACCAGAACTTCCGATTGTACAAAAAAGATTACTAACCTGTGTAAACAGTTTAATAACTCTTTTACGAATATCAGCTACTGAATAGTCACTGAACCGATTATAATTTTTTTTAAGTATATCATTACGTTTTTCTAAGTTCAATAATAGAATTTTTCGCTCTGCAGGTCCCATTTTTATATTCTGAGGAAACAATTCAGCTACTATATCTTCTATTGATTTGGATTCTTTCTTCTTACTTTCATTGTAAATATTATCTTCAAGATAAGCATCCATAACCATAGGACTAAAAGACATTGCCATTTCTGAAAGAAGAATTTCTGATGATTTTGTTGTTGAATTCCAGCTTCCGCAGTATGGAATTACTTCCCCCTTTCTCCATATTCGAGTCTCTACTCCAAAGAGTTCAAAGCCAATTTTTGTAGTATGGGCAAGAAATTCTTCTATGGAACCACAGTTATATGAGCAAAGCTGCTCCTGATTTTCAAGAAACAACAAAGCAAGCTGTTCCTCTATTGATTCTGACGGACCGTGCTTTTCAAAACTATCCAAAAGACCCTGCTCAAAATGTGAATACCATTCTTCCCGTTCAATAGCTTCATCAGAAACCATCATTTTTTTCATGCAGTCTTTATGAAGGAACATTTGAACCACACTGTTTTCCCAATCAACAACGCGGCATACTAAACGGTCGCCAAATTCAACTTTTTCCCCTTCTGAAATTTCTCCTAAAGACCAGCTGGTCAGAGTGATTTCTGTAGGAAGATTATACTGTACAGAAGTTAATGGAAGAGTCTGATTTCCTTTATCATTAAAAATATATGGAATAATGTAACCTTCACCAAAAAGTGCAAAAACATCCATGGCAAGATTCATGGAAAAAGTTGTAACTGCTGATTCTACCTCAAAGCAGGAATTTTTTACTACGATACTGTCAGGTGGAACTTCAGGATTCACAAAAGGCATACATCTATGACCAATAAGAATTGAACCCTTTTCTATTTCTTCTTTGGTTGGTTTAAAACTGAACCAGCGGCCTGTAAAAACACCCGCACGAGTAATAAACTGGTTATTAACAAGAGGAAAAACATAATTGGATGAATGTAAAACTTCTTCGGCATCGTCTTTTGAGATTTTTATTCCCTGTTTTTTCATATCACGAATAAAATCTTCTGCTGTAAACAAATCAAGCTGGCTTCTGAAATAAGAAGTAATTACTGCTGTTGCTTTAAAATCCACGAATAAGATTTTAGTGTAATTAATCAAATCTGTAAATTAGTGTCATTTTTCCTGATAAATGCTATAGTAGGTCTATGAAACTTACATTTTTGGGAACTGGTACAAGTCATGGAGTACCGGTAATTGCCTGTGACTGCAAAGTATGTACTTCCACCGATCCTCATGATAAACGTTACAGAAGCTCAGTTTATATTCAAACTAAAGACGATAAATATATATTGATTGATATTGGACCTGAATTTCGTATTCAAGCCCTGGAGAACGGTATAAAGAAAATTGATGCACTTTTATTAACACATGCTCATGCTGATCACCTTCATGGAATTGATGATTTACGAATATTCAGCTGTTCTATGCACAAAATACCGGAAGACAAAAGAAGTCTTGCACAATTTAATGCACCACCTCTTCCCGTTTACACCAACGAAAAATGCTCTAAAGATATTGAACTTAGATTCGGGTACTTTTTTACACCTGTAAAAGAAGGTGGCGGACACGCAAAGGTTTCTCTGAATACAGTTAAAGATTCCTTCAAAATTGGCGAAACTGAAATCACTCCTATTCCAATGCTTCATGGACATCTGGAGACTACAGGATGGCTTCTAACTGAAACTGCAAAAAACGGAGAAAGACAATCAATTGCTTACCTTACAGACTGCAGTTTTATCAGCGATGAATCCATTGCACTTATAAAATCAAAATGTGGAACTCTTAAGCATCTTGTTATCGACGGATTGCGAATAAAACCTCATTCTACTCACTTCAGTTTTCTGGAAGCTTTGGAAGCATCAGAAAAAATTAGTGCGGAAAAAGTCTGGTTTACACATTTGACTCACAACTCATCCCATACAGAAACTACAGCATATATTCAGGAACATCTGAAGAACTTCCCAGGTCTTCAAAACTGTTCCAGTGTATTACCTGCATATGATAAATTGAAAATTGAATGCTGACAGTTCTTGCCTGCTGCCATTATTACTAATATAATAATTTTATGTCTAATACAGTTGCATTGCATAAATGTGAGGACTATGTTTTTAATGAAGTTTTTGCTGGTATTAAACGTTTATTTGAACTAGTTCCTCCCCCAGATGTTAAAGATAAGGTTGTCCTTTTAAAACCAAATATTCTGTACCCTAAAAAAACAGAATTAGCAGTTTGTACTCACCCAGTTGTTGTAGGTGCCGTTGTAAAAGCATTTGTTGAACTGGGTGCAAAAAAAGTGTATGCAGGAGAATCTCCAGCCATTGCTGGCTCTACAAGTGCTGCAAAAGCAACGGGGATGTATAATCAGGTTGTAAATAACGGCGGCGAATGGATTGATTTTAAGGAATCTGAAGTTGTTCAGTGCCCAGACGGTCATGCAGTCAAACAGTTCAATTTTGCTTCGGCTTTTTCTAAAGCTGATATTATTGTTTCTATAGCTAAATTAAAGAGCCACCAGCTTATGGCATACACTGGGGCTATGAAAAATCTTTTTGGTCTGATAATTGGTCTTGAAAAAGCTCAGATTCATTATCGTTTTCCAAATAAGCAGGATTTTGCAGCCTATCTTACAGATTTGAATATTACTGCAAAACCACAGTATGCAATCATGGATGCAATTGTGGGAATGGATGGACCTGGAGGCCCTGGAAGCGGAGATCCTATAAAGCTTGGTTTCCTTGCAGCTTCTGACAATATTCTGGCGCTAGACTGGGAATGTTCTTCGCTAGTTGGATATAATCCACATTCAATTTCAAATCTTGAAGATGCACTTAACCGTGGTATATGGTTACAATCTGAAAAAGATATTCAGGTAGTTGGTGATTCGGAAAAGGATTGTCGCTGTTCTGAATTTAGAATTGTAAAAGAGCCATCTCCTACTCTGCAGAAAATGATGCCAGGGTGGTTAAACTTTCTTGCTGATAAATTTTTTGTAAAAACTCCACATTTTAAGGCAAAAAAATGTATAAAATGTGGTCGATGCGAAAAAATTTGTCCTGCCCATCTGATAAAGATGGAAGGTCCAAACGGCACCGCAACATTGCCAGATGCGGACATGTGTTTACATTGTTTTTGTTGCCATGAAATTTGTCCAGGTGAGGCTATTAAATTGCGGAGGTTTTAACATTTTTTTGTTAAATGCTTATTCCTACAGTTCTGTTCATGGCAACCCTGCCGTTTTTCGGTTAATGCTAAAAAGACTCTCCTCGAGAGTCTTTTTTTAACGCATTCCCGATTTTAGGCATGCCATGAAATTTGTCCAGGTGAGGCTATTAAATTGCGGAGGTTTTAACATTTTTAATTAATCAGCAACGAAGGATTTACTGTTTTACCATTCTTGTAGACTGTAAAATGCAAGTGAGGTCCTGTACTCATACCTGTAGAACCTACGCGTCCAATCATTGTGTTTGTATACACAAAATTGCCTTTTTTACAGTTGATTGAACTCATATGACCGTAAAGAGTTTTATATCCTGAGTGATGGGTTATGATTACATAGTTACCGTAAGTTGCATTATAACCAGAAGCAGAAACAACTCCATCCAATGCGGCATAAATTGGAGTTCCCTGAGCAACGGCCATATCCAATCCACCATGGAATGTACGTTTTCCTGTGCTGAATGGAGAATCTCGCCAACCATATGGTGAAGAAAGCCAATAGCGGGCATGTAATGGTTTATGGAACAAATCGCCATTAATTTCCTGACGAGTTGCCCAGTCAAGTTCTGCATCTGGAACAAAAAGAGAAGTACCTGCATTAAGAACCGAATTTGTAGCAAGATTATTTACAAGCGCACATTTTTCTGCATTAATTTCATATTTTTCTGCAATTGTAGAAGGAGTTTCGCCTGTCTTCTTTACTGTATAAATAATTCCTGGCATTGAAGGAATTTTAAGATACTGTCCTGGCTGAATAAGACGAGACTGCTTAATATTATTAACACTGATAATTGTATCTTGAGTTACATTAAATTCATCTGCAATGAATCCAATCATATCTCCAGATTTTACGCGGTATGTCTGATATGTAATAATTGATGAATCGTCTGTAAAAGCCTGCTTCTGTACAACTTCCATAGGCTCTGAATCATCAGCAGAAAGAAGTGAGGATAATCCTTCATCAAATTCTGGTACTACTGTAGTTTCAAAACCACCTACGGCGTGACGGGCATCATATTTGTTTACAGTTGAAAAAACACCCCATGTAAGACAGAGGCCGGCACAAAAGCCCAATACAGAAAAACTTGCGATTTTTACAGTTTTTGATTTATAAATCATATTCAAACAATTTTCTAATGAGGTAATTATACAATGCATAATTTTTAAAATAAAGTTCTTTATCATTTTTTATTGATGCCTATTAAGTATGTTTCAAAAGATTCAGAACGACATGCTTCAGGTTTAAAACCTTTCGCAGATGTAAATATTTCTCTCATGGATTTTAGTAACTTCTGCTGATCGCCGTTCTGGAAGATTTTTACAGCAAAGTTTCCGCCCTGCTTAAGCATTGCCTGAGCGTACCAGATTGCCATTTCTACCAGCTGTTCTGAGGATGCAGTATCAACCATGCGGATTCCTGTAGTTTTTGGAGCAGCATCGCACACTACTAAATCGTAAGGTCCCAGAGCTTTTATCTGTTTGCGGATTTCTGGGGCATTTAAGTCGCCCTGAAGGAATGTAAGATTGTCTCCTTTAACTGATTTTGAAAGAGGATTCAAGTCGCAGGATACGACTTTTCCAGTACCGTCCATTGTGCGGAGTAGAAAAGTTGTCCAGCTGCCAGGTGCAGCTCCCAAATCCAGAACGGTATAGTTTTTCTTTATCATTCCGAATTTTTCGTCGATTTCTTTTAATTTATATACTGATCGTGCAGGATAACCTTCCGAGAAGGCTTTCTGTGACCAGAAATCTGGTTTTTCATAACTATTTGCAGTTTTTCCCATAATTTAATTTTCGGAAAATTGTTACTGCAAATTTAGAGTTTTATTTTTAGATTTATATCAGACTGTAAAAAAAAAGTGGTACACTGATGACTGACATCGTTGTACCAAGATTTATATCAGACTTGTAAAAAAAAAAGTGATACGCCGATGACTGACATCGTTGTACCACTTTTTTTATTATTTTTGTAAGGAGATTATTTCTTCAACAAAGCTGCAAATGGGTTGTAGGTTTCGCCGTCATCATCCTGATTGTTCAAGTATTTAGAAGCAGTTTCGTCCTGTTCTTTTGATGATGCTGGAACAAGGCTGATGCGTTTCTGTTCTACATCAACTTTTTCTACAACTACGCTCATTCCCTGACCAATCTTGTAAACTTTGCGAAGGTTTGTATTTGCGGAAATACCTTCAAGTTCAGAGATGTGGACTAATCCGTCAACACCTTTATCAAGATTAATGAACAAGCCAAAGTCCATAATCTTGCTTATTTTACCATTTACTTTTGTGCCAACTGGGAATTTATCTTCAACTTCATCCCATGGATCTGCCATAAGAGCCTTAAGAGAAACACTTACGCGTTCATTTTTCCAGTCTGTTTTAAGAACCTGAACTTTACGCTCCTGTCCAACTTCTACAATATCACCTGCATCTGTAACACGATCCAAAGACATTTCGCTGATTGGAAGCAAAGCACGGAAGCCCTGAATACTTACAAAAGCACCAAATTTTTCAATACTTTCTACGGTTGCTTCAACAATTGCACCTTCTTTAATTTGCTGTGCAAGCTTACCAAGACTTTCTGCATATTCGCTTTCACCGATTTTTCGGTTGGAAACAAGAATATCTTTTCCATCATTTTTGTATTCTGTAATGATAAATGTCATATTGCGACCAACATAAGCAGCTGGTTCTTCACGTTTTTTGAATCCCATCTGTGAATATGGACAGAAAGCACGGGCACCGCCAATTTTTACTTCAAATCCGCCTTTAATTTCTGCTTCTACATGACCTTCTACTGGAATGCCGCCTTTATAAGCATTTTCAATCATTGTGTTGTCAGTTTTTCCACCGGCAATCTTAGTTGTAAAACGCATTTCTCCACGAACTTCACCAGTGAAGAAAACTTTGATTTTATCACCTTCTTTTACAGAAACATTACCGTTCTCATCTGCAAGTTCTGCACGGTCTACAACACCTTCACTCTTTGCACTCAAATCAACAAAGATTGTACTGTCTGTGATTGCAACGATAGTTGTTTCAAAAGCTTCACCAATTTCAAATCTATTTTTCATTTATAACCTCTATTCGCATTTTTTCTTTCAATATATATGATTTTTTTATATCGCTCAACCACAACCCGACTATGATACACTCATGTCAGACATAACTGTTCAACTGTTCCACATGATACATTCATGTCTGACATGAGTGTTCCATTTTTTCAAAATTAAGTTTTAAAGACAGACGAAAGTTGTGCATTTTTATATAATAAATTTCTATACCACAGATATTTTTAAAAGGTTTATTTAAAATGGCAGACAACACTAAATCAAAAAAGAAATCTAAAAAATCTAGCTTTAATACAAAAAAATTCTTATTCTATTTCTGCAGAATCTTTCCTGCAATAATTCTTACTACACTGTTCATTCTTCCTATGGGAATGCACAGTCTCCCACTTGGAGATTTTGAAGCCTCTGCAGAACTTATAAAACCCTATGTTTATCCTTTCTGCGGTCATACAGGTACGCTTTTCAAATATCTTTCTTTTGGAATCTACTTTGTTCCCTTCGCAGCACTATTCCTGCTCATTTCTATCTTCATCAAAGATAAGGTAAACCACATTCTTTACATCATTACTTACGTTGCTCTCACCATTTATCTTTACGCCTCCGCCTTCAGCTTTATGGTTTATGCAAATACTCCACGCTGGTTTATTCTTCTTCCAAAATATATTTATGTAATTTTTGGCATAACCTTCATTTTCCATCTGGCCATGTCTGTAGAAGGCATTCTGGCCCTCCGTCAGCTTAATCCCGAATTTGCCGAATACCGTGCCATTCAGAAAGAATCTAAACAGAAAATCAAATTTTCAATTAAGACTAAAGTTACTCTCACAATCATTGGTACAATTACTGTAATTCTTGTAGTTTTCATGCTTTTGATTTTGAACATCTATAAAAAATCTTATACCGAAGCAGTAAGCTCCATGGGCCGGGCTCAGGCTGAACGTTCAGCCCATCTTTACGTAGAAGCCAATGGTAGAAATGATAAAATTTCCGCTTCCTTTAATGAACAGAAACTTTTAAACCGTTACGCCGCTACACCTTTTGTACGCATTGATATGATTACTCCAAAAAAGAAGATTCGTGCTGCCGATGGTCTTTATCTTGAAAAGATTTACGAAATGCTCCAAACAGGTTCTGTTGTAGAAACTGATGAAGAGCTGCCAGAACCAGAGACACCTGCAGTTGATGACTCAAATACTGCAGAAAATCCACAGACTGATTCTGAACCATCATCTGAAACCACAAACTCCCAGTCAACAGAACCTGTGCCATCCCCAGTACCAGAAGTTCCAGCCCGAAAAATTGTTACTATTGTTTCTGGTGAAGAAGTTCTTACAATGCCTGATTTTGATGAATTCTCCTACACAACTGCAGTTGGAAAAGTAAAAGAAATCCCACAGGATGAAAAATCCATTTCTGCACTGGATGCAATCAAATATGTTCAGATGTACATGGACGGCTCTTACGAAAAAGAACCTATTAAAGATGCAACAAAAGGTACTTGCAAATATATGTACCCTGTATACTTTGAACGTGAAGCAGGACGACTTTTATCAGGATTTACAATTGTTACATACTATGATGAAATGCTGATGAAATCTTACTTCCATGCAAAGATTCTGGTTTTCTCATGGAGTGTAATTTTCCTCTATATTTCAGTAATTCTGTCTCTTCTTCTTGCTGATTTTATTGCCAATCCTCTTTTATATCTTAAAACAAACGTTCACAAGGCTTCTGCAGCCCTTTCCGAAATTCTTGACGGAAATTCAAAAATTACTGCTTCTAACCTTGTTTACACAGATTCAATTACTTCAAAAGATGAAATTAAGGATGTTTCAAAAGAAATCAAAAATATGGTTGGCATAATGAAGGGTATTATTCCTTATATTTCCTTCTCTACTCTTCAGGCAGCAGAAAAGGAGAACAAAAAAGCTACAACCTCAAGAGAGCTTTGTTTCCTCTTTACAGATATTCGAGGTTTTACAACTCTCTGTGAAAGCAAATCGCCAAAGGAAGTTGTAGAAATTTTAAATCACTATCTTGATATTGAAACAGAAATCATTTTGAACAACGGCGGTGATATTGATAAGTTCGTTGGTGATGAAATGATGGCTTTCTTCTCTGGACCTAAAAAGGAATACAATGCCTGTAAAGCTGCTATGGAAATCCGCTCAGCTATGCGTGAACAGCAGCAGCAGGCCCTTACTGAAGGCGGAGATGTAATTCAGATGGGAATTGGTATTAACAGCGGAAAAGTAATTTTTGGTTCAGTTGGTTCCCAGACTCGTATGGACTTTACTTCTATTGGTGATACTGTAAACCTCGCTGCCCGTCTTGAAGGTGCCAACAAGGCATATGGTTCTAAAGCAATTATCACCGAGACTGTGTATGAAAAGCTTAAGGATACTTTTGTTTGCCGAGAGTTGGATTTTATTACAGTAAAAGGCAAAACTGAACCTGTCCGTATTTTTGAAATTTTACAGACTAAAGCACTTGCCAGCGATAAATTATTTGAAATTAAAGATTTGTTTGAAAAAGGTCTTGCCGCATACCGCAAACAGCAGTGGGACAAAGCAGAAGAAATGTTCCGCCTGTGCAACGAAAAATACACCGACATGCCATCCGTAGTATTCCTGGACCGAATTGAACACTTCAAAACCAACCCACCACCAAAAAAATGGGACGGCGTTTTCGTTATGAGGGTAAAATAGAGGAACCGTTAAAAACAAAGCGCTTTAGCGGTTTGTTTAGGTTCATCCATTGTTTCCCCTGGGGCGAGATTCATCGAGCCGGTAAAGTAGATATTGTGCTACTTTCCATAAAGTGGCATTAGTGTATGATTAATTATTAATGTCACGATATTTTCTGTTTACTGTAAAATGTATCTAGTGCGTTATTTATAATGTCTATATTTACAACAATAATAGTTTTCCCCATTTTTTCGAATCAATTCAAAAACCATCTGAGTTGAATCTTGACCAAGTAAAATCATTAACAGTTCATATGAATTTGACCCCATGAATACTTTTACTGATGGCTCCAAAGAAAGTGTTATATTCTCTTCTTTCGTATAATCGTAATTAATTCCACAATATTGTTCAAAACTATATACATTTTTAAAACATGAAGTCTTATATGTTGATGCCTGTTCTGGAACAAATAAATCAACAACTACAGGAGAATAATATTGCTGTGTATTTGTTTTCTTCTCAGTAAAAGAACAAGCATAATATGAATCACCTTTTTTTCTTATAACGTTGAAATAATAATATGCCCCATCCTCATCTGATAATACAAATGAAAGTTCAAAATTATTGTTAGTCATATAAGTTTTTATTGTACCAGCCAATTGTTGTGTATAATCAATTTCATGAGAATAATCATAAGAAAGTTTTTCATATTTTTCAAAACTATACATATTTTTGAAAGAAACAATTTTTATAAACATTCCTGTTTCATAAACAAAAATCGACTCTGCAATCGGTTCATAATAACTTGTACTTTCTTTTGAATCATTTGACTGAGATGTTCCAGAAACATTCGTTTTCTTAGAAAGAACCTGAATTGGAGTCAAGAATTTTTAGCAGAAAAAGTCGGTATTTCCGCTCCATATATTACTCAAATAGAATTAGGACAAAGAAGTCCTTCTTTAGA
Source organism: Treponema sp. (assembly GCA_016297805.1). Lineage (GTDB taxonomy): Bacteria > Spirochaetota > Spirochaetia > Treponematales > Treponemataceae > Treponema_D. The sequence continues at coordinate 50,632 of JAEDFX010000004.1, forward strand.
AATAATAGAAAGAATAGCTATAGCTCTAGGTGTTGAATATAAAACTTTGTTTGAACCAACTACAGAATCTTCAATCTATAATGATTCTGTATATGATATGCAATTACTTGAAACAAGATTAATTGAAGCTATTTCGGATACAATTCATAGGGAATTTTTTAAATAAAAAAAGGGGATGAACAATAAACAGTATATTTACTACTTATTGTTCATCCC
>JAEDFX010000168.1 GCA_016297805.1 Treponema sp.
ATGTATTAACATCTGATTCGACTTTCTATGCAAAATGGATTGCAAATACAGATACAATTTATAAGGTTGAGCATTACAAACAGAATACCGCTCTTGAGTCAAATCTAGAATCATATGTTTATGTTGAATCGGATACTCTTGCTGGTAAGACAGATTCTTTAACTCAGGCTGTTCCAAAAACTTATGAGGGTTTTATTGCAGCTTCATATTCACAAACTAAGATTGCTGCAGACGGCACAACTGTCGTTAGAATATATTATAATAGAAGAAACTATACTGTTTCATTTAATCCAAATGGCGGAACTGGAGAAACATTCATCCAGGAATTTTACTATGGATGCCCAGAGCCATTAACAGAAAACAGTTTTTCAAATACTGGTTATGTTTTTGTCGGCTGGTCTTCTTCCCCATCTGGTGATGTTGAATATTCAAATCAGTCAGAATTTGAAACTTCTCGTGACATTACATTGTATGCTGTCTGGAAAGAACCTAAAACAGTTACATACAAAGTTCAGCATTATAAGCAGACAACTTCCCTTGGAAATAATTATGAGCTGGTAAGTGGTGACACTCAGAATCTGTCTGGAAAAACCGGGGAATTAACACAGGCCGCCGCTAAAGCTTATACAGGCTTTACAGCTAAGACATTTTCACAAGTGACCATCAATGAGAGTGGTAACTCTGTCGTAAAAATCTATTATGACAGAAATAAATATATAGTCTCTTTTAATGCTAACAGTGCCAGTGGAAATATGGCGTCTCAGACTTTTTATTATGGAGTTGAGCAGGCAATAAGAACAAACTCATTTGAAAAGTCCGGGTATACCTTTAATGGATGGGCTACTTCTTCTAATGGACAAGTAGTTTATGAAAATAAGGAAACTGTCTCTGTTGATTGTGATTTGATTTTATATGCACAGTGGTATTACGGAATTACTGTTTCTGCTTCAACAGTTGAAGATTTGAACTTATCTAATCTTACTGATGCCTTTACAGTAAAAGTGACAGGTAATATTTCGCAAGCGACACTTGTGAGCCTAGCGTCTAAAATAGCAAAATCAAATGCTGAAATTACACTGGATTTGTCAGAATCACAGGGGCTGGTAACAATAAGCCCTGCAAGCAGCAATACTTCTGTTTTCAAGGATTGTAAGAAGCTCGTATCTGTTGTTTTCCCGTCAAGTCTAACAACGATTGGAAGCTATGCGTTTTATAATTGTGATGGTTTACGTAGTATAACTATTCCAAAGACTGTAAAAACAATAGGAACTTATGCTTTTTATTCTTGTGATGCATTAGAATCTGTTGAGATTATTGGAACAGAAACAATTGGAGATTCTGCTTTTTACTCTTGTAAGAAACTTAAAAGTATTTATTTAAAAGATGTAGGTACAATAGGAACATATGCATTTGGAAACTGCCAAAGTTTACAGAACGTGTATTTGGAAAGTATCAAAACAGTTGGTGATTATTCATTTGGAGATTCTTCTAATGACTATTACTCAAGAAACAACAAGAGCCTTGATACAATAACACTCAAGAATATTACAACAATCGGCAGGTATGCATTTGGTTATGCAATAAATCTCAATCTTATTGAAATGAAGAATATTACAACAATTAGGGAGTTTGCTTTTATTGGTTGCTCAGCACTTTCTGCAGTAAACATTGATGCGGTAACTGTAGAAAAAGGTGCGTTTGAAAGTTGTACTTCATTAACTGCGGTGACAATTGGAAAGAGAGTAAAGGAGCTGCTTAATTATGAAAATACCAACGATTACCATAGTGTATTTCAATATTGTAATGTTTTAACTTCTGTGACTTTTGAAAACACTATTGGATGGAATTATAAATACTCTGAAACATCATATTCTCCAATTGATGTTAGTAATGCAGCTACTAATGCTTCTAGACTGAAATATTCATCGAAACCATGGTGCAGATTATAGGGAAGGTGGCGAAGAAGCGGAATGACAGAAAGAAGATGAGTTTTCGGGATGTAGAGGAGTTTGAGTAAGATTACTTATCAGAATAATAATCCAATACTTTTCTTGCAAACAGATATGCATTCTTAATGTCACTATTGTTTTCAAAATACTGCTTGCGATAAACCATACGTCCGTCAAAGAAGTCTTTAATTTCTTGTAACGTTATTTCTTTGATTTTCGGGGAAGAAATTAGCTTTGTGTAAACAGAAAGCATAACAGCAAAGTCATTAAGGAGCGGAACTTTCATGCAGCTGGAGATAGTTCCGTTTCCAATGCCAATATTTCCGCCTAAAAGTTCGAAGTTTGTTTCCAGATCTGATTTGAAGCCCGGAACAGACTTAAAGGATGCAAGCATACAGACATTATGGGCACAGGCATTTCGGATGCGGCGTACTGATTCAAAGTGTTTTGTGTACTCACATTGCATACGCATATAGTCATAGTAAAAAGCGTAAAAACTTATAAAATCCCCAAATGAAACCATTTCAACAAAGTTCCATACTGCAGGAGCTGCTACATAGTTTTCAAAAGAACTCTCACCATAAGAAGTGTTTTTATTTACTTTGGAAAGTTCATCTTTGATTTTTAGGTGGCTTTCCAGGAATTTCTCAACAACCTCATATCCATCATCAGCTGGATTATTCTGACAGTCATTTACCAGTTTGACCTTGAGATAGTGTTCCAGATCGATAGTCATTTTCAAGAGCAGCTTGCGCAGGAACATATCAATAGTAGAAAGTTCAACCAGATGGCCAAAATCAAGTCCGATGAATTTGCCACTCCTTGTCTGTTCGGTACAGGTTGAGCAATACTGTTTTAGTCGAAAGAAGAAGTTGTTCTTTTTAAGAAACTCTTTTGCTTTTTCCACATCCATCAGGTTGAAGGTGATTCCAAGGTCGTTCTTGCAGTATTCAATAATTTGTGGGACAGTCAGTTTTTGAGATTTTATCGGTACAGGCTCTTTTTTAGACATCTTTCGCTCCTAAGGAAATATTATACCACGGATTTTTTATAAAAAAGGATAAAGACTATCATGGTTTGAGAGGGAATTAAATTCAGAAGCCGTTTTTTGACTTGGAGCAAAATATATTCCTGTCGTATTTACGTTTAAGAAATCAAAAGTCTTTTTTAAATCCTTTGTTAATGACAAGATATCAGCAGGATATCCTAACCCCTCTCCCATAAAACGTTCTGGTAATGCAAAATAATTTGAAGGTAACCATAACCATAAATCACCTTTTTCATATCTAACACAGTTTGCATATTTCTGCATACCGCCAGAATTTGTGCCTATAAGAATAATCTTTAAATTACTCGTATACCTGTCAGCGATGCAATATAATTCACCAGAGGAATAAGAATGATAATCTTGTAGAACATAAATTGTTCCAGCATAAGCAGCAGATTTTAAGCCATTAAAAAAATCCATAAGAGGCCCTTGTCCGCCACCACTGTTTGAGCGACCATCAAGAATTATATTTGTATATTTTGCAGCATTCTTGTGAGCACTGCTCATATTTTTATAATTACTGTTATTATCACAAGTACCTACCCTGATATAATAGGTCTCATTATTCCCAATCGGCTTTTCGTAGTATGTTCTATCAGCAATTGCCTTTTCTTCTTTCGGACTATCAATGAGATATTCAGCATAAACATAATCCTGCCCAAGGTTGTTTTTAGCAGGATAATAAAACTTATTTACTATATCAGATTTTTTTACTATATTTTTTTCTATGCTTTTCAAATCAGAATACAAAAACAAACTCGTAAAAATTTTTGTTCCTA
>JAEDFX010000047.1 GCA_016297805.1 Treponema sp.
AGCGACGCTAGCTAGCGCTTTTGGCAGTGCCTGGCTGACTGGTAGTATTTCATAAATTTTTTCTTTTTTTTAAATCTATTATTGACATACTACGTCAGTCATAGTATATTATACCACGTCAGGCGTAGTACGACAGACGTTGCAACGACAGACAATACTACGACTGATAGTACATCAGGAGGTACTATGACAACAATCAGCAGTGATGTTATACGCGGTTATAACGACACCATGATTTTGTATCTGCTCCAGAAAAAGCCATCCTACGGGTACGAACTTTCCAAGGATATTAAGGCCTTATCCGAAGAAAAGTACGTAATAAAGGAAACAACCCTTTATTCAGCCTTTACCCGAATGGAAGACAACGGTTATGTTGAATCCTATTCACAGGAAGCTGAGAACGGAAAACGCAGAACCTATTATCGTATTACCGATAAAGGACGGAGCTATTACAAAGAAAAATGTGAAGAATGGAACCTTACAAAAGAGGTTGTAGAAAAATTTATAAATAAGGATGAGAATTAATTATGGAAACTATTAAAAGTTATATTGAATCAATGTTCAGAAACTTACCACAGACAGAAAAAGTTTTAAGAGCAAAATCAGAGCTTTTCCAGATGATGGAAGATAAATATACAGAGCTTATTAAAGAAGGCAAATCTGAAAATGAAGCAGTCGGAACTGTAATTTCTGAATTCGGAAATCTGGAAGAAATTGCAAATGACTTAGGAATTGCTGATATTTACAAATCAACAAGAGAAGAAAACATCAACCGCCGTAAACTTTCCTTTGCTGAAGTAGAAGGCTTTCTTGCTGCAAATCGTAAAAGTGCCACAAAAGTTGGTCTTGGTGTTTTAATGTGTATTTGCTGTGTTATATGGCCAATTATTACTGATGCTTTAAAAATAAACGAAAAAATTGGAATTATCGGTTTGTTCATTACAATAGCTGTAGGCGTTTCACTGTTCATTATTTCCAATACAGATTTGGAAGAATACAAGTTTCTCTATAACGAAAACTGCAGTATTGATGCCGCAGAATCGGAATTTCTGCGCAACAAACGCCGTGAATATTCAGGTACATACTCTGTAAAACTTTCCATTGGAATTCTTTTGTGTGTAATGTGTTTTATTCCTGCTGCCCTTCTTAGTGATATTGATGTGCTGGAAGACTTTGCAGCTGCTGCTTTATTTTTAATGGTTGGGGTAGGAGTCTACTTCATAACTTCTGCAAATATTATAAGAAAATCCTTTGACCAATTATTGAACATAAATACTTCACAGCTCAAACACAACAGAGAAGATGAACAAATTAAGAAAATCGAAAACAAAACTGTAAGAGTAATTATGTCTGTATACTGGCAGACAATCACCTGTATTTATCTTTGTATCAGTTTCTTGACATCTTCATGGCACATTACATGGCTTATATGGCCTATTGCTGCAGCTGTAAGAGGTATTTTAATCGCAATTTATGCAAATCAGGAAGAAAATAATTAAAATGAGAGGGAATAATATGAACAAAAAAATATATCTTATAATTATCTGGACAATAACACTTTTATTGATTCTTTTTGTATGTCTTGGGAAACCATCAAAGATTCATTTTCACATCAATCCTTTAGATAATAATGAATGGGACAACTCTAAGACTAAAGATAACACTAAATATGCAAATGAGATTGACGAGGAACTGTCAAAGTTTTCGAATATTGATATCTCCTCTAATGTAATGCAGATTACTATAAAACAGGGAAGTTCTTACCACATAACTGCCAGCTACAATAAAACAAAATACATGCCGGATTTTAAAATTCATGGCGATACATTAATGATTGAGCAGAATATTCCAAAGCATTCAACCAAAAATATTAATTGTAATTTAGAAATTACAGTTCCAGCAAATGCAGAGCTTAATAAGGTGACTATTCACAACAATATAGGTGAAATAGAACTGAAAGATTTTAATTCTGAAGCTGTAAGAGTTAAGAATAATGTAGGCGAGCTTTATATTAAAGACCTGAACTTCAATTCCCTGGAAACAGAAACAAATGTAGGAGAAATTTCTATCAATACAGAAGGCTCCATTAGTAATTATGATATTTCTGCAAAGACTGATATTGGAGAAATTCAGATTGAGGGCAAAAGCTATAAACACAGTTTCAAACAGAGCAGTAATTCTGGTAAAAAGATAACAGCAATTACAAATGTTGGAGAAGTTTCTATAAATTAAACGTTTTTATTTTCCCCTAATCCTTGTCGAATAAAACCCGATAATATAAACTGTGATATAGGGGAAAGAAATGGCAACAACATCTAATTTAAGTTCAATTATCAGATATTATGCTGAAAAACAAAAATCACCATTTATTGATTTACGTGAGTTCTGTGCATATGTAAAAAAATACGCAGAACATCACGTTGAAGAACAGAGTGAACTTGTAAAATATTTAGGAGACCCAACCAGCACTGTTGTAGCAGAGCTTCAGGGACTTTCAGAAAAACATCTGGTTGCCGTCATCAATGCTAATAATAAAAAAACAATCGTATCACTTTCTTTCTTTGCAATGAAATACACTAACCAATACAAAGAATTAATGCAGAACGATTCCATTCTTTACCCTATAATTACAGATTTACCAAAACAGTTCCCTACCACTGCACTGGAAAGAAAACCTGCAAGCCAGTACATCACAAGCAACATAGAAAAAGAAGATAACAAATCACCTTATTTATATATTATTGATTTTACCAGAGATATTCCTGCCCTGTTACTTCCAGGCTGTGTACCAATCAAAGTACTTCTTGATACAGCCCAGCAGAAAATCAGAAAAATCTTAAAGAAAGAAGAATATCACGATTATTTCCTTAAGAAACTTCGCAGTACAAACCCTACAAAAGAAATTTCTATCCGAAATTTTTATCAGCACTTTGTAGACAGTGAAAACTATCAGTTTGCAGACTTTACAGAAGGTGACGATTATTATATCTGGAACCAGACACTTTATTATATCCGTCAGGACTTTGAAAAGATTCAGGATCGCACAATTGAAGATGTTAATATTCTTCAGGCAGTCCAGATTCTTGAAATTCACAGTACATATCTTAAAGAAAAATTCCAGAATGATCATAAACGTGAAGAAGCCCTTAAAGAACTTGAATCAGCACTTGCAAAGCCACCATTCTTCTATTCTATGAATCAGATTTTGAAATTCCAGGATCAGAATGGACGACTGCTATATGGCCGCTATTCCGAAGAGGATTTAAAAGAATTCCTTCAGAAAATGACTACAGATGGTGATGCAAACGAACTTCCTCCACTTCTTATTTTCAAGGTTGAATCTGGTACCCGCTACTATGTGTATAAGAAAAAGGTTATTCAGGTTGTAGTAAGACTTTGTAATGAAGCCCATGAATCTATGGAAAAAGAACTGGAAGACCAGTGGTACAAATCCCTTCTGAATTATGAACGTCTTCCTGAAATGTCTGACGCTTCAGAATTTGAAGCATGTCTTCATGAATTAGTAGAAAAGCATTCTCCTGTTCTCTATTCACTTTTAAACGCTAACTTTATGTCTCTTCTTTCATATGAAAAAGATGATGATGAAACTATGGAAGGATTCCATCTGTTCATAAACGGCAAGCTTATGAATTACAGCGACCTGCTTATGCTTAAGAATTCTAAAATTCTTGCAAATGCAAAGGCAAGACTTCCATTCATTTATACTGTACCTATTCTTTCATGGATTATTTCTTTGTTTAATACAAAGAAAAAAGAAAAAGCAAAGGCAAAAAAAGTTCTGCAAAGTTCAACTCAATCTATTGAAGAAATTCTTGATTCTACTGAACAGGAAAAAGATAAGCCTAAGGGAAAACCTGTCAGCAAAACTGAAGCACTTGCAGCCGCTGCTAAAGAAATTGCAAAAGATTTGATTCCTGAAGGTTCAACTCTAGACCGCGAATTGAATTACCTTGTAAAACAGTGGAATAAAATGATTTCTAAAGAGGCCTATAACAATCTAACAGAAGATGTTAATGCCTTAATCAGAGATTACACTCGTAAAGTTGTAAAGACTCTTAGTGGTCCAAGTTTTACTCGCGAAAGAGTTGAAGGCCTTGCCAAAACCCTGGTAAGTACTCCAAATATGCAGAAAATCAATGAACAGAAGGCTCTTACAGAATATGTAACCTTGTACATTCTGCGCCTTGTAAGTAATTTCCAATAAAAATAAAAAATTCTAATTTTTTTTTCAAATTTTTCCTCAAATTTTGGTAAAAAACGTAAATCACGGCAATATTATATATGCAAGGATTTTATAGTTCCTGTGCAGATTGTCTGGCCAGACGTCATAACAAAATTATTCGAGGTATTATTTATGAATCAATTAAATTCTATTATTTTAGAAGGAAATCTTGTTCGTGACGCAGTAGTTTCTGAACCTATTCCAGGATTTAAAGTATGCAAATTTACAATTGCTGTAAATCGTTTCTACAAAAATCATAATGGTGAAGGAGCTGAAGAAGTTTCATACTTTGATGTTGAAACATATAACGGCATGGCCGAATACTGCCAGAAAAAAGCCCAGAAAGGCCGTGGCGTAAGAGTTGTTGGACGCCTTAAACAGTCAACCTGGAAAGATGAAAACGATAAGCTTTGCAGTCGTACTTTTGTAGTTGCAGAACATATTGAATATAAACCAGTTTTCCAGAAAACCGAAAAGGAACAAAGTGCTGTAAAAACAGAACAGGCTCCAGTGTCTACACCAGAGCCTGTTCCTGTTGAGGAGGCAGTTGCATTCTAGGCTTTATCTTCGTCCCTTGCGTTTGCCGTTACTGCTTCCGTAATTTTTCTTGCCATAATTTCTTCCGGAAGCAGGACCTCTACCACCATTAGCTTTTTGAGCAGCGGCTCTTTCATTAGCAGCCTTGTACTCTTCAATCTGCTGTGGTGAATAGAATCCGTCCTTCCAGTTGAATCTAGAAACATCTGGAAGAGGCTGTCCCTTTATCATGGAAGTGGTAATGGCTTTTATCTGACTTCTAGAAACTTTTGTTTTAGAGAAATCAATAAGAACACGTTTAAAGCCTGAAGTATTAATAAAGTTTACTTTATCAACAATAGAGAATGGTTCTTCTGGCATAACAAAAGAGCCATCCTTTGTTGAATTTACCTTAAAGGTTTTACCTTCTTTATCTTCAAAATAAGTAAAATCATAATCTTCCGGAAGCTTAAAACGCATTCTAAATAATGCAGGATAAGCAAAAACTGGTACAAGAACACGACTTCGCACATTATTTTCATAAGTTGATTCAAGATTTCTTCTTGAATTTTCGTATGGCATAATAAATGCACCAATTCCTTGATTTTCCAACCAGCTTACAGCCCAACGATTGAATGTATAAAGATATGGACCAGCAATTACATTTACCTTAGCATTCTTCAACATCTGAATATGGGCAATATTATTGGCTACAAAATTGAAATATCCATCTTCAACCAGCTTATCAAGCTCTTCCTTAAGCTTATCCTCTGTTGCAGCAGAACAGAAAGGATCAAGAGAAATGTAAGTCTGCTTTTTAGAAAATGGCAAAACTGTTTTATGATTCAGCAAGTCATAGGCTGTTTCTGAGTTATATTCAATTATAACTCTGACAGGATTAAATCCTTGAACTGCAAATACATCTGCAATAGAAGAAACCTGAACATATACTCCCTCTGGGAAATAAGACAATTCTTTATCTGCAACAGGAGTCAAATCAAGAATTGGAAGAATTTCATCCTTTGGCTGCTTTCTATATTTACCAATATCACCAGGAAGAACACGGTTATAACGTTTTGTACCAGCCTTAATCTGAAGAAGGTACACCTCATCACCAACTGAGAAACCACCCGGAATGTCTATCCAGCGCTTTTCAGAATCTTCTTCCAGTTCTACAGTTCTGATTTTGTGACTTACACGTCCACTATCATCTTTTCTATGAAGACGGATAGAGTCACCTGGATCAGGATCATAACTTCCACCCTTCAAAGTGGCCATCTGAATATTTCTTTGCTCAGGAGTAGCATCCTCTGGCAAAGTTTCACGAATGGCTGCAACTAGTTCTTTATCAGCAGGCTTAATTGCAGAAATCTTACCAAGATAAATACCTGTTCCACCAGCCTGATCTGGATTCAAAATCTTAGAAGCAGCATTATCAACACCATCCTCCAGATTATCAAAACCATACCAGTAAGTTGTTTTACTGCGGGCAAAATCAGAAGAAAGGATACGTTTACCAGTTGCAATAGCACCCTTTCTATCTTCTTTATAATGATCAATTACATAACGATAAGCTGCAACTACAGTACCTACATATTCGGCACTCTTCATTCGTCCTTCAATTTTAAATGAATCAACTCCAGCATCAATAAGACCTGGAATCTGATCAATAAGCTGTAAATCGCATGGAGAAAAATAATATCCCTGTTTTATTCCACCAGGAACCTCTGCTGTATAAAAACGACGGCAAGCCTGTGTACACATGCCTCTATTTGCAGATTTTCCACCAAGGAAGCTTGAGAACAAACAAAGTCCACTTTCGCTTACACACAACGCACCGTGTACAAAAACTTCCAGTTCAGCACCAGTTTCATCTTTAATTTTCTTTATTTCATTAAGACCTAGCTCTCGTGCAAGAACCATTCTCTTAATTCCATTTTTCTGAAGCAAACGAACAGCATTTGAGCTTTCAACATTCATCTGAGTAGAGGCATGAAGTTCCAGATTAGGAAAAAATTCCTGAGCCATACGCATAATGGCATAATCCTGAACAATCAGGCCGTCAGGTCCAACATCATTTAAATATGAAAGGAACCTATACATTCGTTCTGTTTCTCGTTCTTCACAAACAGTATTAACAGTAACGTAAATTTTCTTATTTTGACGGTGCAGACTTTCTACAGCAGCCTCAAACTGATTCCACGCAAAATTTGTTGTACGTAAACGCGCATTAAAATTCTTAAGACCTAAATAAACTGCATCTGCACCTTCGCCAATAGCAGCTTCCAGTGATTCAATATTTCCCGCAGGAGCTAATAATTCTACCATAGGGAAAATATATCATAAAAAAAAGTAATATTAAAGCACGCCCGGAGAAGCTGGCTCTACTATCCAGGAATTCTCATCAACTGGAACAGGATACTCAAATTCTTCCTTTTCCATAGCAAGTTCCAGAATACTCAATGCATCAACTCTTGTAAGAGCCTTTAAGGTTGTACAACCTTTTGAACTGCTGGCATTGGATATATCTGAAGAACCATACAAACCTGCATCACTGATTTCCACTGCTGTTGCGGCCACAGAGGATTTCCATTCAGCCGCTTCAGGAGCTGCATACATCAATCCGTCCATAATTGAACCATCAACCGTATTCTTAAGAAGAATAATATCAGAGCTGTCATTAAAATGTGCAACTGTACTTTCTGACCAGAAATCCCTGACTCCATCCTTAGAGTGTGGTGCAGTAGCACTATTCAAATCCTCTCCCAGCTCATTTACACATCCTTCTCCAATTGTTCGAAAATGAACTATAAAAATTTCTCCCTGTTTAACATCAATAGCAGGAAAGACATATTTCTTTTCTTCTCCATCTGAAGCACTAATCAGCTCAAGCCCTGCAAGATTTCCAGCTTCCAGAGCAAGAAATTCTACATATTCGCCCCTATAAATAGTGTTTCCTTTAGAAGTAGCCTTCTGATACTTAATCTGAACTTCAGTCATAATTATCTTAGGAACTGATGAATTAAATCCTGTAAAGGGAACACAGAAAGTCAGTGTATTACCTATTTCATCTTCAACTGTCCCAAAAACCTCATAGGACTTGCCAATTGCTGTTTTTTCATCAAATGTAAAAGTCACAGATTTCTTATCTTCAGATTCAGTCACCACCGTATTCAGCATTCCATATTGTCCACTTGCAGCCGCAAGAGACGGAGAAAGCTCTGAACTATCGGAATGAGATAAAGAATCTGAGACACCAGGAATAAAAGGTGACACAATAACATTCCTGACTGTTACAGATTCTGAAAAAGACATTGTAACAGTATTTTCATCAATCACATTTACTGATTCAATAGCAGGTGCAGAATAATCTCCTCCGATTATTTCTATACCTTCTGTTGTAACCTTACAGGAAAAAGGAATAACTGCAAAAAGTGTAATTCCAACCAATACTAAAGTCTGAAAAATCACCAGAAAAACTCCCGTGATTTTTTCTTTTACAGAATCTTTCATAAAACCAAACCTCCATAAAAAAACACGAATCTGCAACAGATTCGTGTTCCTATATAATATAGACTTAGTTTTACGTTTTTTACCAAATTTCTGTAAAATTTTTACAAAAAAATTAGAATTTTGCAGCTTCTACCATATATCTGATAGAAATACCTGTATCATCCTCTATAGTTTTTTCAATTACAAAAATCAAGTTCTTTTCTGATTTATCACAGAAAATGCGTTCAATCTTATATTTTGTAACCCCCTTTCTCTGAATGGAAGGAGTTCCAACCTTATGGCGGGCAATTACATTACCCTCAGAATCTTTCTTTTCTACCATAATAAAGAATGATGATTTACAGTTCTTTCCAGTTCCATTTACAGTAGGAACAAGCTGAATATTATAGGTATTAGGTTTTTCAATATCTGAACCACGGAAATCCTTAAAAACAATTTCATCAGTACCAGTCTTATTTACATCATCAAGGATATAAAGAACATGATCTGGATTTGCTTTTTCAAGCTTAATATTCCTATAATAGTAGAAACTTTTTGCTTCCAATGCTTCAAAAACTTCTTTACCGCCTTTATCAGCAGTTACAGCAGTTGGTTTAGTTGTAAATACACCATTTTCAACATAATCATTAGCAGCTATATCTACCTGATAAATTTCTGCATAACCCTGATATTTTTTATCAGTTTTTCCATATTGTCCAAAAACGTAATATTTTCCATCTTCAGAAAAGCCTTTATCTACAAAAGATGCAACGTCTCCTGCCCATGAAGCTGAAATGCCTAACAATAAAACCAAACTGCAAATTACAGATTTTTTCATTTTTTCCTCCCGTTGAAAGGCTGACCATTATTTTTGTCATTACTTCATTTTCGGAATATTTTCTAAAGTCTTTACTATTATTTATCTTCTCGTTATCTTTTTAAATATGACCATCAGATTAAGAAACAGAATCACATTTTTTTTCTCACTAATTTCACTTGCGCTTTTTATTTTATCTGTAATAGCAATCACCCTTAAATATATTAAAAACAGCTTTATAATTCCTGATATATATATTAAAGGAGCTTCTTCATCATCACTGCTGTCTTTTAATTCAAACTGTGTAATTATTTCTATTTTAATATTGCTGGCTTATGCATACATAACTTCCTTCATCATTTATAGAAGCTTTGAAAAAAGTCAGGCAACTGATATGTTATTCTTTCTCATTTTTCTAGCAGCCTGTATGATTGACACTGCCAGAATAGTGATTACTTCAATACCTTTTTCAGGTGCATATTCCAACCTTCTTTTGAAAATTGGAAACATAACTCTCTTTGCAAGATTACTGGCTCCCCTTGCACTTTTTGGGGCAACAGTTCTTAGTCAGGAAGAATTCCATCAATATACTGAACAGAACTGCCTGATAATTATAATTGCAGCACTCTTTTTTGCAGGCATTATTCCTTTAAATTCCGCATATATAATGCCAAACTTCAGTATTGGTTACGGTTATATTAAATCCATTCATTATCTTACTTTTACAATTTGTGCTATTTCTACATTTGGACTTTTCATCATAAACAAGAAAAATGAATACAATCAGCTTATGACTTTGGGATTTGCAATTCTCTGCATTGGCTATTCTCTAGTTTTCGAAAGTTACAATATTCTTATGACCATAATAGGTCCTATCTTACTTGGCCTTGGAACCACAATTTATTTATCTGAAGTTCATAAACGTTATTTATGGCTTGATTAATTATTCTGATTAAAATAGAAAATAAAAAATTGTTCCTATAGATACAGGAATCAATACATTGTCAAAATCTGAAAGTGGAAGAACTTCTATAAACATTGCACACACAGCTACTATAAGACTTACAAAACAATTTTTACAGCAGCAAAATGTTGATATATATACAGCCAGAAAACATGCAAGACTTCCTGCAACAGTTTTTCCCTTTGCTCCAGGAATAGTAATTTTTCCTATCATCTTTCCAGTTAAACTAGCCAGTCCATCACCAAAAGCCAATGCAAAAATCCCAACTCTTGCACTTTCCAGCGGAAGAATTAAAGCTGCCAGTAAAATTCCAATCACAAGAGTAACTGGTCCTAAAACAAATTTATTTTCATCTCTTTTTCTGGCAGCAACTTCAGTAATTTTTGAAACCAAAGGAATCGAATACCCTTTCATTCTAAGCATTTCGCAGACAGAATAACCAGTTACCACTAAAAACAGCAGAATGATAACAGGCCAATATGCCAGCTTAAGAAACAGTGGAACAAAACTTGAACAGATATGTATAGTCTTTCTAAAAAGTTCTTTCAGGAGACTGTTTAATCTTTGGCGTGCAATAATTCCATAGGAAGTATCATTTTCCATATATTACCTGCCATTAAAGATGTTCATTATCCAGTAAAGTTTTAGCTATATCTGTATAGATTGCAGGCTCGAATTCTGGAACAGAATGAGTAATGTACTGAATATTTTGTTCAGCAAGATTACTTCCACCTAAACGAACCATAGTTTCCTGATTACGAGTCATAGCATCCCAGGCACGCAAAGACTGCTGGAACTGAACTATTGCCTGAGCATTTAATCCGCTGTTTCCAGTTCGTTTTGCAAGTTTATACAAAGTTACACCGTAGTTGTTTGCAGCTGAAAGATAAGTATTTACAACATCATAATCTTTTACGCTAGCCTGAGGGAAAACAACACCACGTTTAGCTATTTCAGCATCAAGATTATCAATAAGCTGATTATAATAACCTTGAGCTGCATAATCATCTCCACGTAAAGACAAAGTATTAGCCATTGCAAGAAGAAGATTCCGCTGTTTTACGTTTCCATCCCCGGCTTTCATAAATGAACCAAGAGCTTCTACATAATTTTTATTCTTATACTGAATATAACCTATGCGGTAACGAATTGATGGAGTATCATTTTCAAGCTCTACAGAATATTTATAATTCATCAGTGCTTCATCATAATCACCGGAAATTGAATATTTAATATTTCCCATATCAGCATAAAGCTTACCAATCTCTGGAGTTCCTTCAAATCCTGCATTATCACGTTCTGTTGTATACAAAGAAATTCCTTCAGCAAACTGTTCCTGAGCTTTAAGGTAATCTGTAGTATCAATATAGTGTTCGCCAAGCAATCTGTAGGAATCGATATATTTGTAAATATCTCTTTTTTTCATAGATTGAATTGTATTGAACTTTTCTATTGCGTTCTGTAAAGTTGGTTCAATTCCAGCCAATTCTCCAGACTGAATAAAGTACTTTGACAGGTTATACAAAGAAATTGGATTATCTGGATTTGCTTTAACCGCATTAAGCAACAAACCTCTCAAGCCTTCAATTTCATATCTTAAATATTCATCTGATGGAGCTAAAGGACCATAATACTTATCAAGAAGATATCCACTTAACTCTGTAAGATCCTCTGCACCTAAAGCTTTTGGCTTATTATCAAATGTATTCTTCATCTGAATAACATTACGCAAGTTATCTGAACGGATAAAATAACGCATCATTCTAGAAAGATACAAATCCGTTGCTCCATAAAGCTGCATAAGAGTAGCATACTGCTCCCGGGCACTTTCCAGCATTGCAGGTTCTTTTTCTGTACCCCATTCCAGGAATATATCACCTAATTTTAAAATACCATCTGCATCATTAATATGATAATCAAGAATCTCACGGCGAACAATTTCCTCTGCCCGTTTATAGTTTGCAAGATCATTTAATTCCATATCAGCATATTCCAAACCAGCAGCTTTATCATGCTTATAATATTTTAAAATCCGTTCATACATGCTTCCAGCACGCTGATACTGACGATGTTTTCTGTATCCACGGGCATAATTGAAGAACCATTTCTTGTTTATTCTGTATGTAACAGCTTCTTCAAATTTCATTTCAGATTGAGGATACTCATCTGCCTCAAGTAAAGCGTATCCCTGTTTATAAAGCTTACTAGCCTTTAAAGGTTTATAAATACAATTCTTTGTAAAATTGAATATTCCCCACATTACCAGCAAAGCAACAATTCCAACAAGAATTCCAGGAATAATTTTATTTCTAAGCTGATATGATAAAGATTTCTTATAAGCTTCGTATTCTTCTGCTGTACGATGTTCAAAATCCCGTGGAACTGGAATTGAAATGTCCAGCATTTTCTCCAGCATACTTGCAACCTGACGGGCAGGTGCTTTATTCAGAATTTTTTCAATTACTTCAAATTCGGCGTCATCAGTAAATTCATCCTGAACAATTAAATCTTCAAAAGCAAGACGTACGTTTAATGGATACTCACTAAGATTTTTAAGGAACTGTTTATATTGTACATCTGAGAGTGTATTCGGAGGCAAATCTTCACTTTCTTCTGCATCGGAGAAGTCAGCCTCATCAATATTCTTTCCTTTACCTTTTTTATCTTTAGAAGAAACGATTCCACTGCTTACCTTTTCTTCTTTTGCAGTCTGAACATCAGAGAAGCCAGGGATTTCGAATTCCCCTTCCATGGCAAAGTCATCAGCTCCACCAAGTTCAAAATCACCATTAAGCTGAGCATCTGTGTCTGGAATTCCAAAATCCATTCCATCCATTTCTGAAGTATCAAACACTTCAGGAGTCTGTTCTTCGTCATCTTCATCTGATTCAGATGTATCTTCTCCATAATCTGGAATTTCATCACCTTCATCAAAATCTACTGTCTCAGCCGGAGCTCCAAAATCCATATCATCCAGGCTGAAAGCATCTGCCACATCTGTAGTTTCTGCTACAGGTTCATCAAGTCCAGTTGTATCAAAATCACCCAAACCAAAGTCTTCTGTTGAAAGAGCTTCGCTTTCTGACTTGTTTGCAGTATCTGCAGAAAAATCTTCAAGAGGACTTTCATCGGAAAGAAGTTCTTCTGGCATAGCAGGTATTTCTGAATCAACTTCTACTTGTTCAGGAGATAAATCTGCAGTTCCAAAATCATCAAGACCACTTAAATCAAAATCACCTAAATCAGATGTACCTGAATCTTCTTCCTCTGGAATTCCATCAGTTAATACATCAGTGCTAAAATCGTCAGTGCTAAAATCTTCACCGCTTATATTTTCAGCACTTATATCCTCTAGTTCAAATTCATCTGTTCCCAGCTCAGGCAAGACATCTTCTGTTTCTGCAAGTGGTTCTTCTAGTGGAATATCTTCTACAGGTGTATCTACAGCAGCTGGTTCATCTTTAAAATCAGCTAAATCATCTAATCCGCCAATATCTTCCAGATTATCTACTGGTTCAACTTCAGGTAAATCTTCTTCAATAGTTTCATTTTCCAAAATTGCATCTAAATCTGCATCACCTGATTCTGACACAGGTTCTTCCTCAGCTGGAGTATCAATATCAAGATTTCCCAGTAAATCATCAAGAGATGGTTCTTCATTATTTGATGGAGAAGTATCGGAAAGCTCTGTACCAGCAGCAAGTAAATCTTTTTCTATTTCACTAAGTCCATCATCCTGAGGCAACTCTTCCATTGGAGCAATTTCATCAAGATCAGTATCAAAGGAATCCAAATCTTCTACATCTTTGAAATCATCCAAATCCAATGGGGTACTTTCTGGTTCAGGTTCTTCTGTAGTTTCCTCTTCAGGAGCATCAAATCCACCACCAGACAAAAGAGCATCCAGTCCCATATCAGCAATAGATATTTCTTCAGGTTCTTCTTCTACAATTTCTTCTTCAGGTTCTTCCTGTTCCTCAAACATAGAAAGATCAGGCATATCCATACCCGCAGAGGCATCATCAGGAACGTTGATAGGATTTAAAAGTGATGATAAATCAGGAGCTTCAAAAGTTGGTGCAGGTTCAGAACTTCCAGTTGATGCAGAAGGATTTGCAAGACCTGCTAAGTCAGACAGATCTTCATCTACTGGAGCAGCTTCAATTTCAGCCTCAATTTGTGGCATACCCAATACAAAGTCTTCTGAGTCATTTACGTCCTCAACTTCTTTTGGGATAATTACTTGTACAGGTTTTTCGCCTCGACTGGCACGAACTGTTATTTCATCACCAAGAGACAGAAGATCTTTATTAAACTGTTTGAGCTGACTTAAGCCTGGCATATTATAATTTTACTCCACATCACTTGTAAATTACAAGTATAATACTTCTCTTATATGTACGGATTTTTTCCATTCCAACTTAAGATATTTCTACCTAATAATATGTACATATTATTTCATAAACTTTTAATGACAGTAGCCGATATTGTTAATATGAAAAAGCTGATTTTTATGACTCTTTTATTAGCTTTAACTCTTTGCGGAGTTGGAGCGGCAGGACTTCATGGTGCCGAAATGACTAACTACCAGAACTTTGAGCTGGATACAATGCTTCATGAAATAGATAAACCAGGAGCTCCTGTTGTTACTGATGATTATATAATTTTCACATGTGATCCAAACTATCGTTATGTTGGTATAGCCTTTGATTTTGAAAACTATCAGGTCATCCATCCTTTTCAAATTCTTACAAACACCGATGAAGACGGAAAAGTCACAAGAAAACACATGTTCTACTGCTATAAACGTCAGCACCTTTTTACTAGTCTTAAATACAGATTAGTTTTAGACGGATTATGGACAGCAGATCCATTAAATCCTAACAAAGAATATGATGATTCTATGAATCTTTATTTCTCAAAAGTTGAAGACCCTGGCAGCATTCTTACACTAACACAGGCCACAAAGAATGATACAGTGAGATTCGTCTATAAAGGTGAAAGTGGACAGACAATACGTCTTGCCGGTACCTTTACTAACTGGGATCCATGGATTTATGAGTTAAATGAAACGGCCCCAGGTCTTTATGAACTGGAGCTGCCTTTAACATCTGGAAAATATTTCTACAATTACTATATTGGACTTACACCAATTCTTGATGCTACAAACCCAGAAAAAATCTATACTCTGGATGGTCGTTCTGCATCTGTAATTGTAGTAGACTAGCGGAATCTTTTAGCCATATCCATAAGCTTCTTCATATCCATACCTTTTAACTGGCTTGGATCTAATCCACCAGGGAGTCCACCAGCACCACCCATCTGACTCATCATACTTGGATCAAGTCCCAGCTGATTCATCATTTTGCTCTGCATTCCTCTGTTACGGCTAACCTTCTTCATCATCAGCTTAGTCTTTTCAAACTGTTTAAGAAGTTTATTTACATCTGCAACCGAAGTACCAGAACCTTTAGCTATACGTTTACGGCGGCTTGGACCAATAATTAAATGGTTCAATCTCTCTTTATATGTCATAGACTGGATGATTGCTTCATTCTTTTTCATTGAAGACAAATCCATCTGAGATGCATCCATTCCACTCATACCAGGAATCATATCAATGATACTCTGCATGCTTCCCATTTTCTTTACAGACTGGAACTGTTCCAGCATATCCTGCAAAGTAAACTCATTACGCTGAAGCTTCTTTGCCATTTTTGCAGCAGCTTCTGCATCAACAGTTTCCTGAGCTTTTTCAACAAGAGAAACAACATCACCCATGCCAAGAATACGGCTGGCAATTCGTTCTGGATGGAACACTTCAAAATCTTCAGTTTTTTCACCAGTACCAATATAAAGAATTGGTTTTCCAGTAATTGTTTTAAGAGATAATGCAGCACCACCGCGGGCATCTGAGTCAAACTTGGTAAGAATTACACCTGTAAGGCCAAGCTGTTCGTCAAATGACTTAGCAATATCAACTGCATTCTGACCAGTCATTGAGTCTGCCACAAGCAAAACTTCAACAGGCTCAGTAACCTTCTTGATTTTTACAAGTTCTGCCATCATATCTTCATCAATCTGAAGGCGACCTGCAGTATCTATAATAATTACATCGTTCCCGTTCTTTTTGGCAAACGCAATTGCTTCCTGCGCATTTTTTACAGCATCTTTTGAGTTTTCCTTGAATACAGGAACACCGATTTTTTCACCCAGCTGACTCAACTGTTCAACAGCAGCAGGACGAACCAAATCGCAGGCAGCAAGCAAAGGCTTACGACCATCTTTTAAGAGTTTTGCAGCAAGCTTATGAGCAGCAGTAGTTTTACCAGCACCTTGAAGACCAAGCATCAAAATTACAGACTGTGTATCTGGTCCTTTAAGATGAAGCTCCTGCTTAGTATCACCAAGCATTGAAACCATTTTGTCATAAATGATTTTTGTAAACTGCTGACCTGGATCTACAGCTTTTAAAACCTTTTCACCTTTTGCTTCTTCAATAGTTGAATTTACAAATCGTCTTACAACACGAAGATTTACATCGGCTTCAAGAAGAGCCATTTTAATTTCTTCAACGGCATCCTCAATATTCTTTTCAGT
>JAEDFX010000048.1 GCA_016297805.1 Treponema sp.
ACGAATTTCACATCCTCGGAAGTTGAAACTTCCTGCGGTGTTCAATTTTTAGGTATGATTTTTCACATTGATAGATTAGACCAGCCTGGTGCTGATATTTTTGCAAATCTTACTGAACGGGAGCTTCGCAATTCCTACGAAAAAAGCGGCGGATTTTTTATTGCTGAAAGTCCAAAAGTAATCGAACGAGCTTTGGATGCTGGTTATGAACCTATCTCATTTTTAATGGAAGAAAAGCATATTACGGGAGATGCAGCATTTTTGATTGAACGTTGTCCTGATTTACCAGTTTATACTGCACCACGAGGTGTTTTGGAAAATCTAACTGGTTACAAGTTGACCCGCGGAGTTCTTGCCGCTTTTAAAAGAAAAAATCCTCCTGCTCTTGAAGAGGTTTGTAAAAACGCCCACAGAATTGCTGTTTTAGAAAATATTGCAGATGCTACAAATGTTGGTGCAATTTTCCGCTCAGCAGCAGCTCTTGGAATTGATGCAGTTCTCCTGACACCTGAATGTGCCGATCCGTTGAACCGCTGGTGCTGTTATTTTCTGGGAATTAAGGAAGAGATAATCTTTGTAAATTTTACAACATCTCACCCTATTTCTTTTAATTCTCAACATTGTTTTTAGTATTTTTTACAATTACACTACCACCATGAACATTTTTGATATTATTGGTCCTGTTATGGTTGGGCCGTCCAGCTCTCATACTGCGGGAGCGGCAAAAATTGGGTATGTTTCGCGAAAATTACTGTCAGAAGATATTGCAAAAGCTGAAATTCTTCTTCATGGTTCATTTCTTGCTACCGGGAAGGGGCATGGTACTCAATACGCACTGGTAGCAGGACTTCTTGGTCTTAAAGAAGATGATTCAAGAATTCCGGAAAGCTTTGAGCTTGCAAAAAAAGCCGGTGTAGAAATCAGATTCGGAAAAGTAAATCTAAAAAATGTTCATCCTAATTCAGTACAATTAAATCTTACCGGTAAGAACGGGCGTCACCTGGAAATTATTGCAGAATCTGTAGGTGGTTCGGTAATTAATATTGCCAGCATTGATGGACTAAGTGCTAATTTCTCTGGTGATAATCCTACCCTTATAGTTCATAACAAGGATCAGCCGGGTCATGTTGCAGAAGTAACAAGCATGCTGGCTCACAAATCAGTGAATATTGCATCAATGCAGTTATACAGAGCTCATCGAGGGGGAGACGCGGTAATGGTTCTGGAATGTGATCAGGAAATTCCTCAGGAATCTATAAAATGGCTTACAAAGCTTGAAGGCGTTGTAAAGGTAACTTATTACAGTTGCGTCGGTGTGGCAGGAGAACAAGTTTGATGAATAAAATAGAAGAAATCTTAAAAATTGCAGAAGAAAAGCAGCAGGAATTCTGGCAGGTCATTGTTGAAAACGACTGCCGCGAAAGAAACGTTACTCAAGATGCTTCTTTTGCCCAAATGGAAAAAATGCTGGATGCCATGATTGACGCAGATAACACCTACTCTCCTTCTCTAAAATCTCCAAGTGGATTAAGTGGTGGAGATGGAGCAAAGCTGGAGGCGTACCGTAAGCAGGAGAACCGTCTGATTGGAACATTTCTTACAATGGTAATGGAAAAGGCTGTAAAAATGGGTGAATCCAATGCCTGCATGAAGCGAATCGTTGCAGCTCCTACTGCTGGTTCTTGTGGAGTTATTCCTGCAGTTTTGCTGACTTATATGGAACAGAAGAATCCTCCTAAAGAACAGATTGTAAAGGCTCTTTTTGTTTCTGCAGGAATTGGTGAGGTTATTGCAAATACTGCCAGCATTTCTGGTGCAGAAGGTGGATGTCAGGCAGAAATTGGAAGTGCCAGCAGTATGGCTGCCGGTGCTGTTACTTTCCTGGAAGGTGGAACAAATCAACAGATTGCCACTGCCGCAGCTCTAGCAATGAAAAATATGCTGGGACTCACCTGTGACCCTGTTGCAGGACTTGTAGAAGTTCCTTGTATAAAAAGAAATGTTTCGGGTGCTGTAAACGCTATAATTTCTTCTCAGATGGCACTGGCAGGTCTTAAAAGTGCAATTCCTGTAGATGAAGTTTTTGAAACTATGGGAAGAATCGGAAGATTAATACCACCATGCCTTAGAGAAACCAGCGAAGAAGGTCTTGCAGTAACTCCAACGGCACAGGCTGCAAAAGATACTATATTTTCTGACTAAGCAAGTGATAACATCGAACCAGCATTGTGATTTCTTCGTCAGAAGTAGCTTCTTCAAGATCAAGAAGCTGTTCGGCTTTTTTGATTCTGTAACGAATTGTATTTGTATGCTGAAAACATTCCTTACTTGTGGCAGCATAATCTCCGTTATTTTCTACAAAGGAAATTAAAGTACGAATCAAATTTGCATCATGCAACTTATCATATTCTTCCAGAATTGAAATTTTGTTTTTAATTTCTGCACAAAGAATATCATCCTGCACAATGGAAATTGCATACTTATATACGCCAACATATTTGTAAGAAAGACAGTCTATTTTCTGAAATTTCGCAACATTTGCAGCAACCTGAGACTTTTTCACAGATTCCTTTATCATACATAAATCAACAGGCTCCGCATCATATCCAATAAAAAAGCTTTCAGGATTAAATCCATTCTGTACAAGAATCTCTTTAAAATATGCTAAAGCATGCAAACCCTTTGTTTCTTTTTCTTCGAAAGTACAGATGAGAATAACATCATATCCAGATTTTACAAAAGTCCAGCTGTTAGACTGTTCAGCCTTTGAACGATGATACATAAGCGAATCAAAATATGTATGAACCTGAAGATTAGTAGAGGACTCTTTTGAAATAAGTGTAGCCGAAATCAACTTTTCTTTAAAATCCGGATTTATTTCATGAACAATTCTCTGAACCTCATCCATATCCTTCTTTTCATTCATAATAAGATTTAACTTTTCTTCCTGAATGATATACTGAGCACGTGTTTTCATGGATTCATTAATATTTATAATCAAATCTTCCATGAACTCATCATAAAAAGTGAGGATTGGAACGTGATTTTCTTTTGCCAGCTGTATTATTTCATCAGGAAGATGTTCTTCTGGCAGCAACTTTAGTGCAATACCAGAAACATGCTTTTTAATAAGACTCTTGATTGATCCGTTTACAAGCTCTGGATTTGTAGAAGCAAAAAAATATGAAACAAGAACAAAATAGCCATAGCAGTAACCGGCGTAATTTATTCTGCTACTTTCGTATTCAAGAATAACAGCTGTTGTTACAGTATTGGAAAGGTATTCCTTACCTGTTATTACATTAAACTTTTTGAATAGAGTCAGATTTAAAATTTCATTAATTGTTATCATAATGGCTCCAGGTTAAAAAAAAGAAGGCGCAACGACTGTGATTTGTGCACATCGTTGCGCCTTCAATAATTAACTAATTCATTATAACCAAATTTTTTTTATTTTGGCAAGTATGATTTTTTTCTAAATGGCAGAACTTTTTTAAATTAAGGAGGAGTAATGTTTATTTGTTGAAAAACTATTTCAAAATTTCTTTCATTACTGCAATGAACTTATCATTCATTTCCGCAGTTCCAATACTTACACGGTTCATTCCAACTGGTGCACCAATCAGAACTTTCTGTTCTGCAAGCTTTGCATAAATTTCTGTGTTTTCAAGTTTTGGAGCCTTGAATAAGATGAAGTTTGTCTGGCTTTCATAAACTTTACAACCAAGTTCTTTCAAAGCTGCAGTAACTTTATCGCGTTCAATTGCATTCAAACCAGCAATCTTCTTAAGGTATTCCTGATCCTGCAAAGCTGCAGCTGCCATTCTCTGTCCCAAGAAGTTGATGTTCCATGCAGCACCAGATTTTCCTAAATAAGAAATAAGTTCAGGTTTACCTGCAGCCACACCAATACGAAGACCAGCCATACCGTAAGCCTTAGAGAAAGTCTTCAAAACCAAGAGAGGCTTGTCGTAACCTTCATTAATCAGCTTAATCATACTGTATGTATTTGGTTTTGAAACAAACTCAAGGTAAGCTTCATCAATTACACAAAGAACATGTTCTGGAACCTTCTTTACGAATTCTTCAATTTTTGCAGAATCAACAAATGTTCCTGTTGGGTTATTTGGGTTTACTACTACAACCATTTTTGTTTTAGGAGTAATTGCAGCAAGCATAGCATCCAAATCGTATCTCATTTCTGAATCAAGTGGAACCATAACTGGTACACCACCTGCAACGTTTACTGTATCGCGGAATGCTTCGTAGCTTGGATCACCAAGAACAACTTCATCACCTGCATTAAGGAAGATTTCTCCAAGAATGTTAATAAGTGAACTTGAACCAGTTGCTGTAGAAACATGCATCATATCTGGAAGACCATGAAGCTTTGCAAATTCTGACTTCAAATCTACTGAAAACCAGTCAGGATAAATATTTGGGCGTTTACAAGCTTCTGCTAAAGCTTCCAATGCCTTTGGAGAAGGTCCATAAGGACTTTCATTATAGTTCATACGATAAAAATCTGGAGTTGT
This sequence comes from Treponema sp., assembly GCA_016297805.1. GTDB lineage: Bacteria > Spirochaetota > Spirochaetia > Treponematales > Treponemataceae > Treponema_D. The sequence continues at coordinate 4,536 of JAEDFX010000048.1, forward strand.
ATAGCTGCTGACTGGCTGACGTGCAGCACGTTTACTTTCTGGTAAAGCCTTAATTGAATCTCTAAGTAATGTTTTGTAATCCATAATTCTACCTCGCTATATAAATAAGTGGTTCAGCTGTTAGTCTGCAACCTCTAAAGATTTCTTATGTTTTGGAGTTTATAAAATCTCAAAATGAAAAACTAGAAAAATTTTACAAAACTTCAAAACCGCTCTTTGTAGCTTTTACAAAAATCTTCCAAAAAAATTGACTTATACTGCCTAAAATCAATAGGATATGGAAAACTTACAAACGTGATTACGTCATGGAGGCTATTATGGCAAGTACAACTATAGAAACAGAACTAACAAAACCTAAAATCCAGTTTGACAGAAAATTCCTTATAAAGCTTGTACTGCCGTTGGTAATAGAACAGATTCTTGCAGTAACAGTCGGAATGGCAGATATGATTATGGTATCAGGTGCCGGAGAAACTGCAGTATCTGGTGTTTCATTAGTAAATACAATCAGTAACCTTCTGATATATGTTTTTACAGCTCTTGCTACAGGTGGTGCGGTAGTTGCATCCCAGGCAATCGGTGCTAAACAGAAAGAAACCGCCAATACAGTTGCTAATCAGCTGGTTCTTATATGTTTCCTTTTTGCTATTGTTATTACTGGAATTTGTTTAGTATTAAACAGACAGATTCTTGGATTAATCTACAGAAATGTTGAAGAAGCCGTTATGGAAAATGCAGTGATTTATTTTTACATTACTGCCCTTTCCTTCCCCTTTGTTTCGGTTTATTACGGTGCAACAGCGTTGTTCCGTTCTATGGGTAACTCAAAATTGAGTATGTACGTTTCTACAATAATGAACGTTTTGAATATTATTGGAAATGCCATATTTGTATTCGGCTTTAATATGGGAATTGCAGGTGTTGGATACGCCACTTTGATTTCCCGTGCAGTTGCCGGAATAATCGTTATTTTTTTATTGCGTGATCAAAAACTGGATTTACATATCGATAAACATCTTCGCCTTGGTTATAACTGGGGCATTCAGAAAAAAATCCTTGCCCTTGGTATTCCAAGTGGTGTAGATAACGCTATGTTCCAGATTGGTAAACTCTTCACTCAGGCACTTATTGCCAGTTTTGGAACTGCCAGTATTGCAGCCAATGCCACAGCCAGTACAATAGAACTTCTGGCCACAATTCCTGCCTCAGCAACAAGTCTGGCAATTACAACAATTGTAGGACAGTGTGTTGGTGCCAACGACTACGATTCTGCCAAGAAATATACTAAAAAACTTATGTTCTGGGCTTACGTTATGATTTGGATAGAAAACCTGTTCATTGTAATTCTTACTCCAACAATTGCCAGCTGGTACCATTTGTCGGCCGAAGGCGACAGACTTGCCCGTATTTTAATGTGGTACCATAGCGCATGTTGTGTAGTAATGTGGCCAGCTGCCTGGACTTTACAGTCAGTACTCCGTGCTTCCGGCGATGTAAAATACCTGATGACTGCTTCAATCATAATCATGTGGGTATTCAGAATTGGTTTTTCTTATTTACTCACAGGCTTAAACAAAATGATGGGTTCTCCACTTCCAGGCGTTCTTTGTGTATGGATTGCTATGACAATCGACTGGCTTGCTCGCTGTATTTCCAACATCTTAAGAATCAAAAGTGGCAAATGGATGAAAAAAGCAGTAGTATAAAATAAAGGAGGGAAAAGCCTTTCCCTACGGCCACACTTTGTTGTGGCCTACCCTTTCCAGCGGGCACATCCCGCAACGCCCTGATTGAAAAACCGGTTTACTGGGTTTACAATGAAGAATATATATATTCCTAACCTCATTATTAAAAATATTGACCTTTACGGCAGTTTATAATACCTTTTGGACATGCAAAAAAAGTTTGCGCTTATTCTTCTAGTTCTTACACTCTTCTCAATCAGTATTCCTTCAGTGGAAATAAATCACAATTGTACTGGAGACGACTGTGCAATTTGTTATGTAATTCACGTAGCAGAAGAAAATCTTAAGTTATTAAAAATTACAGCTGCAGCTCTGATTACAGCATCTGCTGCATATAGAATAATTTCTTATATTTTTAAATACTCTCAAATCAATCATCATTATTCAAACAATCTTATAACTCAAAAAATCCGTCTGAATGATTAATTTTCATTTCTTTTCTCACTAACAAATTAACAAAATCCAAAAAAAGGAAAATTAAATGAAAAAAATAATCAACCGTATAGCAATGGTCATTATGCTTTTAAGTAGTACTAATGCTTTTGCTGCATCAAAAAAATCAATTGTATGTGTAAATTATCCAGAATATGACTGGGTAATGAATATTCTTGGAGAACAGACAGCTGCATTTGATGTAATTCTGCTTCAAAACAACGGTACTGATTTGCACAGTTATCAGCCATCAGTAAAAGATATTGCCAGAATTTCCAGCAGTGATCTTTTTATCTATGTAGGCGGCGAAAGTGATAAATGGGTTGAAAAAGTAATTTCCAATTCCAGAAACAAAAATCAAATTGTTGTAAACATGATGGAAGCACTGGGCGATAAAGTCCGGGAAGAAGAAATTGTTGAAGGAATGCAGACAGAAGAAGATGATGAGGAAAGTGAAGATGAAGCTGAATACGACGAACATATCTGGCTTTCCCTTAAAAATGCTATTGTATTAACAAATATTATTTCAGAGAAAATCCAGCGGCTTGATTCTGTAAATAATCAGTTCTACAAAAAAAACACAGAAAATTATGTATCTCAACTTTCTGCACTTGATGAGGAATACGTAAAAACTATTTCTACATCAAATAAGAAGACCATTATTTTTGGCGATCGTTATCCATTCCGTTACCTTTCTGATGATTACGGCATGAAATATTATGCGGCCTTCGTAGGTTGCTCTGCTGAATCCGAAGCAAGTTTTGAAACAATTGTCTTTCTTGCCAAGAAAGTTGATGATCTGGATTTAGATGCAGTTCTGACCATAGAAAAATCAGATAAAAAAATTGCAAAAACAATTGTGGCTAATACAAAATCAAAAAATCAGCAGATTTTTGAATTGGATTCTATGCAGTCAATTACACAAAATGATATTAAAAATGGCCGAACCTATCTTTCTGCTATGAAAAATAATCTTCAAGTATTAAAAGCAGCATTAAAATAAAATTCTTATGAGGAAAAAATGGCTCTTTTAGAATGTAAAAATCTTTGCATTGGCTATCCCGCAAAAACTGTGCGGGAAAATCTGAATTTCTCTATTGAAAAAGGTGATTACTTTTTTATAATCGGCGAAAACGGCAGTGGAAAATCTACTCTTATGAAAACTCTTTTGGGATTCATAAAACCACTTTCTGGAGAAGTCTGTTATTCACCTCATTGGAATAAAAAAGAACTTGGTTACCTTCCACAAACCAGCGAAATTCAAAAGAGTTTTCCTGCAACAGTGTGGGAGATTGTGCTTTCAGGCAGACAGGGAAAACTTGGCATCTTTCCTTTCTACAAAAAAAGCGATAAACAGAAGGCTGAAGAAGCTCTCAAAACTGTAGGAATGTCTGATTTTGCAAGGGTAAGTTTTAAAGAGCTGTCTGGTGGCCAGCAGCAAAGGGTTCTGTTTGCCCGCGCTTTATGTGCCACCAGTTCAATTCTTGTAATGGATGAACCTGCGAAAGGCTTTGATGCAGAAATAACCGAAAAAATGCACATCATTCTTGAAGAATTGAATAAAACAGGCATAACAATAATTACAATCAGCCATGATTATGAAGCTGCACAAAAGTACGGAACAAGAATATTAAAGCTGGGCGAAAAAGTGGAGGAATTAAAGTAATGAATCTTCTGGAAACAATAAGAATGTATTTTTCTTTCTCTTTTGTAGTTTATGCTTTTATAGCAGGAATAATGATTGCCCTGTCCTCTTCTCTTTTGGGAGTTACACTAGTTTTAAAACGCTTTTCCTACATTGGGGACGGACTTTCTCACACAGCTTTTGGAGCCATGGCAATTGCATCTGTATTAAAAATCACAAACAATACAGTTTTTGTTTTACCTGTTACAGTCCTATGTGCCATTTTGATTTTATGTGCTAAGGAAAACTCAAAAATCAAAGGTGATGCCAGCGTTGCTATGATTTCTGTAGGAGCTTTGGCAGTCGGATATTTTCTCATGAACATATTTTCACCACCCGCAAATCTTTCTGGAGATGTTTGCAGTACCTTGTTTGGTTCTACACTAATCCTTACTCTGACTAAAGCAGACATGATTTTTTCCGTAGTGATTTCTGCTCTTGTAGTTATTTTCTTTATATTCTTTTACAACAGAATTTTCGCAATTACCTTTGATGAAGATTTCTCCTATACCTGCGGAATAAACACAAAATTGATGAATATTATTCTTGCCGCAGTTATTGCAACAGTAATTGTTCTGGCTATGAATCTTGTAGGAACACTTTTAATATCTGCTCTCATAATATTTCCTGCAGTTTCTTCTATGATGATTTTTAAAAGCTTCCGAAATGTTACATTCTTTGCATGTATAATATCTGTTCTAGCAGCAATTATAGGTTTATTTGTGGCTATAGTTTCAGGAACTCCGGTAGGCTCTACGATTGTTGTAGTTGATATTGTATGCTTTGGATTTTGCAAAATTATAAGTATAATCAAGAAATAAATTATGAAAAAAATCACTTTTATTATAATTATAATTTTTATTATCGTTTCATGTAGCAAGAACTCTACCAATCAGAGTAATAGTATTCCGCAATCAAATATCTCAAATGAATCTTCTCAAAAGTATGATTTTGATTTTACAGGCATGAGTTATAATGTTCTTTCTGGTGTATTATTTGATATTCTAATCACTCCAGAAAAATATGTTGATAAAACAATAAAAGTTGCCGGCCAATTTAATACTCAGATTCATGAAGGGAAACGATATTTTTCCGTTATTAAATGGGACTCTACAGGCTGCTGCCCGGCAGGTATAGATTTCATTCCTCCAGAAAATATGAAATTCCCAGAAGACTTTCCTGAAAATAATGCAGAAATTACTGTTTGTGGACAAATGGTTATGATGGGACAAGGAGATGAAGAATCACTTTATCTTGTTGCAGATAAAGTGATTCTTTCAGATTAGTTAATTACACTGGTAGGAATACCATTCAGATAATGCTGGAAGTTTTCAATTGCCATATCTACTGCACGCAAACGGCTCTCCTTTGTAAGCCATGCAATATGACCTGTAATTGCAGTTTTATCTGTGTGGAAAAGTGGATTATCTTGTGTAGGAGGTTCTTCACGAAGTACATCAAGACCTGCACCGTAAACCTTACCTGTTTCCAAAGCTTCCAGAAGGGCTTCTTCACGAATCAAACCACCACGAGCAGTATTAATGATGATTACTCCATCCTTCATTTTGTCGAAAGCTGCCTTATCAAAAGTATCAGCAGTGTCTTTTGTAAATGGAGCATGAATTGAAATTACATCAGATTCCTTAAGCAAGGTGTCAAAATCAACCTGTTCAATAAAGCTGTAAATTGCACCAACCTTTTTGTGACGGCTGTACGAAATTACCCGCATTCCAAAGCCTGCTGCCATTTTTGCAAAAGCAAGGCCAATTGCACCAAGACCAAAAATACCACAAGTTTTTCCGTAAAGTTCAATCTGTGGAGTAACAACTGTATCCCACTTTTTGCAATTAATAACTTTCACAGCATCATCTGTTGCACCAGCAGCCCAATCAGCAGTTTTAATAAGCTCAGAATGTACATTAACGTGATGACATACTTCCATAAGGAGAGCCCAACCATATTCCGCAATAGTCTGAGCACCATAAACTGTATTTGTAATTGTCATACCCTTACGGCGAGTCATTTCAACATCAAATTCACGCCAGCCGTGTCCAAGAGTTGCAATATATTTCAAATTAGGATGATGACTTAACCATTCTTCATTAATAACGTTATCACCAATCCAAATACCAAATACTACTTCTGCATCTCCAACTAAATCGTGAAGCTCATCTGGCATTGGATAACCTTTTGGATATTTCACTTCCAGTTCAACACCTGGTATTTCTTTTAATTTATTCCAATGAGCTGTAACCTCTTCTGGAGTCAAATTTGGCATCATTACAGATTCTTGAATTACTACTACTTTCATGTTCACGTGCTCCTTTAATTAATACAAAAATAGAATTTTGGATAAAATAAAAAAGAACTGTTGTTTCTGTCAATAAAAACGCAGAAAAATTGTATTTTTGCCAACTTCATATTCTTCCATTTTGTAACAATTACAAATCTCCCCAAAATCCGTTGTAGGAAATGTGATTTTTTTGTATAAACTAACCAACATTTGAAAACAAATTGAGAAGACGGCAATGAAGTTGATCTAAATCGACCTCATTGCCGTCTTTTTGTTTTAACCAGATTAAAAATCGAAAGGAGGAACACCCCTATGTTAAAGTACATCACAAAACGCTTACTGCTGGGTATTCTTACTTTGTTTGTGCTTGTAGCAATTACTTTCACTATGACAAAGCTTATGCCAGGTAGTCCACTTCAGTCAAAAAATGTATCTGGAGAATTATTGGAAAAAATCGAGGCTCAGTATGGTCTTGATAAGCCAGTAGTTCAGCAATTCTTTATCTATATAAAAAATATGTTGCACGGAGATTTGGGAACTTCATATAAAAAGATTGGAACTGATGTTACAGACATTATTAAACAGTCCATGGTTCCAACTCTTAAGTTAGGACTTGTTACTGCAATCCTGGTTCTTGTAGTTGGTATTTTTGCAGGAATTATGATGGCTAAAGCAAAAACTCCACTTGGAAAGGGTGCATGGCTTACAGGACTTACACTTGGTGTTAGTATTCCAAACTTTCTGGTTGCCCTGCTTTTAATGATTGTATTTGGTGTTTTATTACACGCTGTACCAATTATTGGTCTTTCAACACCAAAACATTTTATATTACCTGCAATTGCCCAGGGCTTGTATCCAATCTCTGCTGTTGCCCGTCTTACACAAAGTTCTTACGAAGAAGTTATTCGTCAGGATTACATAACAATGGCCAAGGCAAAAGGAATCAGTAAATCTACAATCCTTTTCCGCCACGTTTTGAAGAACGCAATGTTACCTGTAATTACTTACATGGGGCCAATGGTTGCCTTCCTTCTTACTGGTTCTGTAACAATTGAGAAAATCTTCTCAATTCCAGGACTTGGCCGTGAGTTTACAAATGCAATTATGAACCACGACTACACAGTAGTTATGGGAATTACAATTTTTATGGGTGCAATCATCATTCTGTGTAACTTGCTGGCAGATGTGATTTGTGCAGTTGTTGATCCAAGAACTCGCAAGAGCTTGTAAAGGAGGCGTAGGATGGCAGATTTAGAATTAAAAGATATGACAGAAGAACAGTTGTTCAGAAAACTTTCTAAGGAAGAAAAGAACGACGAATTTATTGCGATTGAAAGCCAGACCTTCTTTCAGTCAGTTGTAAAAGAATTTAAGAAAAACAAAAGAGCGGTAGTAGGATTGATTATTCTGGCCGTTGTAATTTTGATGGCTGTACTTGGCCCAGTTTTTTCACCATTTTCTTATGATGAACAGAACATGGCTTTAAGAAATGCAAAACCAACAATGGAACACATTTTTGGTACAGATAAAATGGGACGTGATATTTTTGTTCGTATCCTTTACGGTGCCAGAATCAGTTTGGGAGTTGGTCTTATGGCTGCTATTGTAAACCTTGTAGTAGGAACTTTATACGGTGGAATTGCAGGTTATGTAGGTGGCAAGACAGATATGATTATGATGCGTATCGTAGATATTATCTATTCTGTTCCTTCAATGCTTTACATCGTTTTGATTATGTTGTGGCTTGGTGCCGGTGTTGGTTCAATCATGCTGGGTATTTCCATTACCTGTTGGATTGGTATGGCACGAATTGTTCGCCAGGAAGTAAAGAGCTTACGTGAACGTGAGTTTACAATGGCAGCCTTTGTTCTTGGTGCCAGTTCAAAACGTATTTTGATTAAACACCTTCTTGTAAATGCTATGGGACCAATCATCGTAAACGTTACTTTACAGGTTCCACAGGCAATCTTTACAGAAGCTTGGCTTTCATTCCTGGGAGTTGGTATTTCTGCTCCAAAAGCCAGCTGGGGTACTTTATGTGAAGCAGCCCGGGAACTTATTCAGGTTTATCCAATGCAGACTGTTTATCCACTGGTTGCAATCTGTTTGACAATTATTTCCTTCAACTTTGTTGGTGAAGGTTTGGAAAGAGCATTGGACCCTAAGAGAAAGCGTTAACTGGAGGTATTTATGTCATTATTAGAAATCAAAGGTTTGACTACAGAATTTAAAACAGATCAGGGAATTGTAAAAGCAGTTCGCGGTGTTGATTATCATGTAAACGAAGGTGAAGTTCTTGGAATCGTTGGTGAATCTGGTTCAGGAAAATCACAGGGTATGCTTTCTTTAATGGGACTTCTTGCAGGAAACGGTAAGGTTACTTCTGGTTCTATTACTTTTGATGGAAAGGATTTAAGCCCAAATCATTATAAAGACAAAAAATCTAAGAAGCAGTATGAGAAAATGCTTCAGGACATCCGTGGAAATGAAATTTCAATGATTTTCCAGGATCCAATGAGTTACTTAAATCCAATCGTAACTATTGAAAAGCAGATGTGCGAAGGTATTCTGTACCACACAAAATGTACTAAAAAAGAAGCTCGTGCCCGTGCAGTTGAGCTTATGAAGATGGTAGGTATTCCAGCTCCAGAAAGCCGTTTGAAGCAGTACCCATTTGAATTCTCTGGTGGTATGCGTCAGCGAATTATTATTGCAATTGCTCTGGCATGTAACCCAAAGCTTTTGATTTGTGATGAACCAACTACAGCCTTGGACGTAACAGTTCAGGCACAGATTCTTGATTTAATTAAGGATCTTACAAAGAAAATGAACACTGGTGTAATTCTTATTACCCACGACTTAGGAGTTGTAGCTTCACTTTGTGACCGCATCAGCATTATGTACGGTGGAAACATTATGGAAGAAGGAACTGTTCAGGAAATCTTCTATGAAGCAAAACATCCATATACAAAAGGTTTGCTTAATTCAATTGCAAACTCAAATGTTGATAATAAAGAGCCACTTAAACCAATTCCTGGTACACCACCAGATTTAATTAAGCTTGGCAATGAATGTCCATTTGCCCCACGCTGTTCGGAAGCAATGGAAATCTGTACAAAGCTTGGACCAGTTCCAACAGAATTCAGTGCTACACACAAATGTAAGTGCTGGTTGCATTGTCAGGACAAATATAAAGAAGTAATTGCCGCAAAGGAGGAAGCCCATGAGTAACGAAACAAAGCCTATTCTTGAAGTACAGGGATTAACAAAATATTTTGATGCTGCTAATGGAAAAAAGGTTCATGCCGTAGAAAATGTTACCTTCTCATTAGCTCGTGGTGAAACACTTGGTATTGTAGGTGAATCTGGCTGTGGTAAATCTTCAATGGGACGAACAATCCTTAAGATTCACGATTCTACAGCAGGTAAAATCATTTTTGACGGTGTTGATATTACAAAATTCAGCGATAAGCAGATGCTTCCATATCGTCGCAGAATGCAGATGATTTTCCAGGACCCATACGCATCTTTGAACCCACGTATGACAGTTGGTGAAATCATCGAAGAACCAATGGTTATTCATAACATGGGTACACCAGCAGAACGTAAAGCAATTGTACAGGAACTGATTCAGACAGTAGGTCTTAAGCCTGACCATATCCGCCGTTATCCATTTGAATTCTCAGGTGGACAGCGCCAGCGTATCGGAATTGCCCGCGCCCTTGCATTAAACCCAGACTTCATCGTTTGTGATGAACCAATTTCTGCTTTGGACGTTTCAATTCAGGCACAGGTTATCAACCTTCTGGAAAAATTGCAGCACGAACGTGGATTCTCATATCTCTTCATTGCTCACGACTTGGAAATGGTACACCACATCAGTCACAAAATCGGTGTAATGTACCTTGGAAACATGGTTGAATACGGAACAAGTGATGATATATACAAGCATCCTCTTCATCCATATACACGAGCCCTGATTTCTGCATCTCCAATTCCAGATCCAAAACAGGCAAAGGCAAAACAGAGAATCATTCTTGAAGGCGAAGTTCCTTCTCCACTTGATCCACCAAAAGGTTGTCCATTTGCTGCCCGCTGTCGTTACTGCATAGAAAAGTGTAAGGCAGAAAAACCAGCAACTTATGATGTTGGAGCAAAGAAGGTTGCCTGCTTCCTGTACACACCAGAAAAACAGGCTGAATATGCTGCCGCAGGAAAAACACCTGAAGATGCAGTATTTGAAAAATAAAACATTAAACACAGGAGATATAAAATTATGATGAAAATGACAAAGACATTGATCGCAGCACTTTTTTCAGCTGCATTGGTTGCAAGCCTCGCTTCATGTGGTGGCGACAGCAAATCAAAATTGCCAGTAAAAGTAAATGAACAGGGAGAAATCCTTGAACTTTCTACAAATAACCAGTCAGAAACTGGAGAATATGACCCAGCCGGAGCTGCAGCATATGTATATTTCTCTCATCAGGCTTATACATTGGATCCTCTTGTAACATACACATCAGACGGAATCTTCAAGCCAGCTACTGCAGAAAAATGGGAAATCAGTGATGACTTACTCACATATACATTCTATATCCGCGAAGATGCAAAATGGTCAGACGGTTCAAAAGTAACTTCTGCAGACTATAAAAACACTATGATTCGTGCCCTAAAACCAGCAAACGGTGCATGGTACGTAGACTTCCTCTTCCCTATTAAAGGTGCAAAGGATGCATTCAATGAAAAAATCAGTTTGGACGAAGTTGCTATCGATGCTACTGATCCAGCAGTTTTGAAAATAACTTTGGAAAGCCCATGTGCTTACTTCCTCGACATGTTCGCAAACGTTCCAACATTCATGCCTTCAAACACAAAATATGCAAAAGATGAAGACAAAGCTTGGGATATGGATCCAACTAAGAACTTAGGAAACGGTCCTTGGTACATGGCAGAACGTCACCCAGGTGAATATATTCTTTACAAAAAGAACCCATACTACTACGATGCAGCAAATGTAAATATTCTATCTATTAAAATGCGCTTTATGGATGATGATCAGGCTAAATCAGCAGCTTATCAGACAGGCGAATTGACAATGCTTACAGGTGCACCTTCATCAATCGCAGAACGCTATCAGGGAAAACCGGATTTGCACTTTATTCAGGTTCCACAGACAAACTACATCATGATGAACCCAAATGTTGCTCCATTTGATAATCCAAAAGTTCGCAAAGCATTTGCTCTTGCCTTGAACAGAAAAGATATTGCAACAGTAGTTGGTATTTCTTGTGTACCTTCTACAACTTTCGTAGGCCGCTTCTATCATTCAAAGGTTGATGGAACTCCTTGGGGTGAATTGCAGGGAGACTTGCTTGATGAAAATCTTGAAGAAGCTAAAAAACTTTTGGCAGAAGCTGGATATCCAAACGGTGAAGGCTTACCAACAATCACTTATACATATCCTTCTTTAGCTTACGAAGGAGACGTTGCTCAGGTATTGCAGCAGCAGTGGAAAGAACTTGGTGTTACAGTTGAACTTCAGGCCTTGGAAAACGAAGTATACGTTGCACAGCGCCGCGAAAAGAAAGATCAGTTAATCCGTATGCAGTGGTATGCAGACTACAATGACCCTACAACATGGCTTTCAATGTATGTTACAGGAAACTCTTTGAACGACATCAACTGGAGTAATGCAAAATATGATGAATTGATGGATGCTTCTAATCTTGAACTTGATGCAGCAAAACGTCAGGCAATGCTTCTGGCAGCAGAAAAAATTGCAGTTAGTGAAGATACAGTAATCTGTCCTTTGTTCACAAACAACAACACAAACCTTTATTCAGACTTGTTGTACAACTTCTTCTATGATGTAATTGGTTACGGTAATTACACAGGTATG
>JAEDFX010000169.1 GCA_016297805.1 Treponema sp.
TAAATACAAAAGTTTATTTATTAACATACTCGGTAATAGTGGTGTATAATAAAAACAATAATTTCACGATTAATGGAGAAGACTAAATTTTAAACAAATCATTTAATAAAGGAAATGAAACAAGGAGGAGTTTCCAATGGATAGCGAATTAGATTTATTTGATAAAAAAACAGAAGAAATATTAATTAAAAATATAGAAGAATTAGATAAACTAACTGAATTGAAAATAGAAATAGATAATACTCTTGAAGAAGCCCTAAATGATATGAATACTTTGAAAGAGGAGTATTCAGCTGAACAAACCGAAAGTTTAATAGATTTATGCAAAGATAACGTAATACACACTATTGTAGGTCAATTCGGTATAGCAAGTCTTTTTTTAGAAGCACAGGATGGTGGAAACGTTACTACTACTCATAATTTTGAGAAAGGAATTACTTCTTCAGAAGCTGACCGTCAAAAGTACAACGCAATGCAGGAAAATAAGCAGAAAGATTTTAAAGAAATAAGAAAGTCTGCTGGATATGATGAAAAAATACACAAAATGCATAGAGAAGATGCAAAAAAAGGAAGAGTAGCTGTAGTCGATGAATACACAGGAAAAACAATTAGTTCTAATAGAGCAGATATTGATCATGTTGTTTCAGCAAATGAAGTAGAATTTAATGTGAAAAATAATCTATTTCTGAGCCAAGATGAACGTGTTAAGATGGCTACCGATGATTCAAATCTTGCATACACTAAAGACAGTATTAATCGTTCAAAAGGTAAAAAAACGATGGAACAGTTTCTTGATAAAGAACGTCCAGAGGGAATTACTAATGAAGAAGCTTTTGGAATTGATAGAAATCGAGCTATGGGAAAAGATAAAGCTGCTAGACAGAAAATGGCAAAGACAGTTAATAAAGCAGCTTTTAAAAAATATTCATCGGAATTACTAATTTCGGGAGGAAAAGATGCTGCTAAAATGGCAGCTTATTCTGCAATAGGAGTTATTATCCATGATTTTGCATTAGCTATAGTAGAAGAATTAAAATATATGTTCAAAAACAAAGAACAAAGTTCCTTTAAGGAATTATTTTTCCATTTTAAAAATAAAATGGGTGAAGTAATGAATGAGCTAAAAAATAAATGGAAAGAAATTTTTACAGGTTCGCTAGAAGCCGGAATTACAGCATTCTTATCAAATATTCTTGTATTTGTAATAAATTTATTTGCCACTACATTGAAAAAAATTGTGAGCATGATAAGAGCTGGTTTTGTTTCTTTGTGTCAGGCTGTAAAAATCATCACAACAAGACCAAATGGTATTTCACAAGACGAAGCAAATTTTCAAGCCGCAAAAGTACTTACAGCTGGTATAATAGGAGCTTTATCTCTTGGATTATCTGCTGCAATTGAAAAATTTCTTCAATCTATTCCTGGTTTACAGCCAATAATGATGTTTCCTATACCTTCATTTGGAAAAGAGAAAAAAACAGTTAGCGATGTAATAGCAGTAACACTATCTGCTGTTGCAGGAGGGCTTGTTTCAACTATTGTTTTGTATTTTATGGATAAATGCAGAAGTGCCGCAAAAAAAGATAAATTACAAATTCAGATGGTTACAATAAGTGGGGTAGTTGTTCAATGTAAGGTATCACAAAGCTGGTTTGCGATAAACAATGCTTATGACTTTTTTGCACAAATGGCAATAGAAGAAATTAAAAACGTAGAAGAAAAATTTAATGTTATTAAATCATCAAAGGACGAAAATGATAAATCATTATCCGAACTTGATGACATTATGAAAGCCTTCTAGGAGAAGAAAATGTTAGATGAATTAGTGGTAAAAACACCAGATGAAATAAAAAAACTTTCAGAATCAGAATTAGATAAATATGTTAAAGATTGCTCTGTAAGAATAATGGAGAAAATAGTTGAATCAGATACCAAAATTCAAGCTGCAAAAACGAATGCAGATAAAGCAAGTAATATGGAAGTAGGTTTCTTTGGAAAAACTGCAAAAAAAACAAATGCAGTTGCAGAAGGGCTGGTTTCAACAAATGAAGCAATTGCAGAAATGAATGATCTTCTTCAAGAAATTATTAATTTTGTTTGCTTATCTCTGAAATTTGCACAGAAAATGCGTGAGTCAATTGCATATATGATTGAAGAGGGATTTACAGGTCGTGACGGTCAATTCCATAAATTAACTGATGATAGTAAGAAAATTGCACTCAGAGTATTAGAAGAATCATCAAAATATGCACAAACACAACTAGAAGCAGAGCTTAAAAATAAAGAACAAGATACTAAAATAGAAACTCTTAATTCTCTGATGTCTAAGAAAAATAAAATTGATGCTGAACAATCTCAACGGATAGAAGAACTTGGAGCCATGCTTGAGAATAAGGATAGTGTAGATCAGCATCAGGAAGAGGCTATTACACAGAATCGTTCTGATATTAATGTCTTAAAATCTTCTCTTCAGGAAAAAAATATTCTTGATGATGAACAGTCAAAACGTATTTCGAAGAATGAAGAAGCTATCAAGATTCTTTATGAATTTATGAAAGTTAAGAATGAACTTGATAGGGCCCAGTCTAAATATATTGAAGAACTAAAGAGCAAGAAAGCTCGTGAAGGACTTTCTACAGCAGCAGTTGTTTTATCTACCATAGCAATAGTGATTGGTATCATAAATATTGTATTCCAGTTCATTTAGTTTATGCCTGACACAAAAGAACGCAAAGATACACTTCGCCGTATTATACAAATAGATCAATATATCTCATCTGGAATATATCCTACAAAAAAGTTTCTTGCAGAAAAACTGGAACGTTCTGAAAGAACTATAGCTAGAGATATTGAAGAAATGATTCTTTCTTATGATGCACCGATTGCTTCTGTTCCTGGTAAAGGCGGATATTACTACACTGAGCCAAACTTTTTCTTGAAAAATGTAATGCTTACGGAAGGGGAGTTATTCTCTGTTGCTTTGTTTGATCAATTGCTGGAACAGTACAGGAATACACCTCTGGAAGAAAATCTTCGCCACATCTTTAATAAAATTACAGCTTCCTTACCTGATATGGTTTCTTTTGATTCTGGATTTTTGAAATCAAATGTAACTTACATTTCTGATGCAATACCTGAAATTGATAATGAAGTGTTTTCTATGATCTTCAAAGCTTTACAGGAGAAGAAAGTCTTAGAGTTTGATTATCGACCTTTACAAAAGCAATCGTATATGACAAGAACTCTAAAACCTTATCATGCGGTTTGTCAAAAAGGAAACTGGTACATTCTGGGTTATTGTGATGATAAACAGGATATTCGCATTTTTTCGTTCTCCCGTATAAAGAATCCGGTTATTAAGAATGAAAAGTTTGTTATTCCTGCAGATTTTAATCCAGAGGATTATTTTGATAAGGAACTTGGTATATGGCTAAGTGCAAAGACTCCTTATAAGGTTGAATTATTAATCTCAGGAGAAATTGGAACTTATGCTTTGGATTATAAATTTAGAAAAAATCAAAAATCTGAAATAAGGGACGATGGCAGCGTGTTTATAAGTTTTGAAACTACACAGTTACCAGAAATAAAACGTTGGGTTCTAGGGCAGGGGAGTACTGTGAAAGTAATCTCTCCGCAGGAATTAATAGATAGCGTCAAGAATTGTTCGCAATTTCTTTGAAAAAAGTCATGCAAATCA
>JAEDFX010000170.1 GCA_016297805.1 Treponema sp.
CTAGTAAAAACTCTCGTACAACTGTTGCAACACAAAAATTCATTTGCCCTGACTGCGGTGGCGAAATCATAATGAAAACAATGATTGAAAATGGCAGACTTAAAAATCAGGCAGAATGCCAGAAATGTAAACGTGTTGAAAGACGTCCTAAGGATTTCAAATAATAGAATCTTTAGAATTTTCTGCAGTGAAAGCTGCATAAAAAAACCGTATGGAATCATGAACCATACGGTTTTTTTTATGCATATTTTATTTTTGATTAGCAGGAAGTATTCTCCACTCTTCAACCTGTTTTTGAATAATTTCTCTTGCTTCATCCAAAACTACATTACACTCTTCCTTGGTTTTTGGACAATCATAAACCTTGAGAACCTTAACTCTATAACAGCCTTTTTTCAAGTTTGTAAGAATCTTTCCCAAATCTCGCAATCTATATCCACCATCAAGAGCACATACCACAACAGGTAAGCCAGAAGATTCAGCAAGCTTCCTAAAACCAGCTGAATAAAATTTACCTACATTTCCATCCTTGGTTCTTGAACCTTCAGGAAACAAAATAGGAATCTGTTTTCTATCTGCAGCTTTTTTACCAAATTCGCCAACATAACGCATAGCGTCCATTGGTTTAGCTTTTCGTGGAATCAAACAATGTTCCTGAGCTCTAAGCATTTCAGAAACTAATGGAACATGACGTCCTAAAGTATCCTTCGCAACAAAACGAACAGGTTTTCCATGAAAAAACTTCATAAAAAGAGGAATATCCAATAAACTTTGATGATTTGAAATAATCATAAAATTTTCTGGCAAATCTTTTTTAGATTCGTTATATCCCCAATAATAAAAGCCCCTATACATTCTTAATATTGCAAATAATCTCATTGCACATACATTAAGAATATAATCTGATATTTTTACACTTAACTTCTTTGAAACAGGATAAGCTAAAATATTAGCAAAGGATGGAGGAATAATCATTCCAAATAAACACAACAAAGTAAGTATACTACTCATATAATCTCCAAAATTATAATCATAAACTGATTATACTCTGCTTTCATTCAAAAATAAAGTCATTTATTTTTGATGTTATCTCTGATAACGGTGCATACATTTTTTTACATTCAGGCATACTTGAAATAAAAATTGTACCATATCTTTTTTCATAAATACGTCTATCAAGAACTACAACAACACCTTTATCATCACCACGTCTAATAAGACGACCAATTCCCTGCCTGAATTTTATTACAGCTTCCGGCACGCTTAATTCCATAAAGGAACTACCTCCCCTCTTTTCTATAGCTTCGGAACGAGCCACAAATACTGGATCATTAGGAACAGTAAAAGGAAGTTTAACTATTATAACTTGTGATAAAGATTCGCCAGGAACATCTACTCCCTGCCAGAAAGAATCTGTAGCAAAGAGAACACTCTCTTTTTCCTGTTTAAAAGCTTCCAAAAGTTTTCCGCTGTCATCATCTCCCTGTTTCATAATTCTTCCAGAAAAACCTTTCATAACTGCACATACATTTCTATGAGCATTAATCATAGAATCTCTGGAAGTAAACAAAACCAAGGTTCTTCCTTCAGCAGCAGTAATAAGTTTTGGTAAAGCCATTTCAATATACTGCTGATATCCCATATTGTCTGGTAATGGAGCATCATTAGGAACTGCAAAAAGCATATTTCTGTTATATGGAAAAGGAGATGGAAACTCTCCCTTTAAAACTCTATCTTGCCCGGCAAAAAAAACTCCGTTTCTATTCATCCAATAATTAAAATCACGTCCCGTTTTAAGAGTTGCTGACGTACACACTACAGACTTCATCTGTTCATACACGCCATCATTCATAAGATGAGAAATATCTAAAGGTGTTTGGGTAAACACAATATAATCAGGATCAGTAGAATCCTTTGCCATATCAGGTGGAAGTCTTCTTCTCTGAATCCAGAAAACTTCTTCTCTTTTCTCATCCCATTCTCCAAAATTTTTCAAAAGCAGTACATAAGAATCAAGACGTCGTAAAATTATTTTGGATTCCCAGTATGATGGAATATCATGATCATCCTCATCAATTCCTTCCATTACTTCCCTGACGATTCCTGTAAAATCGCCAAGATATTTTGATAAGTTCCCGAGTTCTACCAGTAATGGCCCAAAATCCCGGGCAGTTCCATCATAAAGCCTCATTGTATAATCATTTCTAAGTAAATCTTTGGCAGCCAGCTCTACGTTTGCTATTTCATTCTTTATTTTATTAGTTACTTCATAAGCTTCTGCTGCTTTTTCTTCGTTAGAAGAAAGAATTGCCAAGCTGCATAAATGTCCTGATTCTGAATTCTTCCGTTTTCTATACATCTGATTTATAAGCTTTGAAAGTTTAAAACGGTTTACGCTTTCACTAAAAAAACTTGTAGCAGCATTTTCAATTCCATGAGCTTCATCAAAAATAATATGCTTGTATGGAGGAAGTACGGCAGCATCTTCAAAGCCCGCTCCATCAAGTCTTGATTCAATATCAGCAAACAGCAAATGATGATTTACTACAATTACATTTGCACCTGCAGCCTCCTTACGAACTCTCATTACAAAACATTCATTATGAAAGGGACACCTCATCCCCATGCAGGCATCACTTTCAGAGTTAACTTTAGACCAGGCATTTTCAGAAGGCATAAAAG
Organism: Treponema sp.; assembly: GCA_016297805.1. GTDB lineage: Bacteria > Spirochaetota > Spirochaetia > Treponematales > Treponemataceae > Treponema_D. The sequence goes on from JAEDFX010000170.1 coordinate 2,683, forward strand.
ATAAATCACTTTTACTTCCTGTTGAACTGGATTCAGCCCATTCTGCAATCTTTTTCAATTCTGTAGTTTCGTCCTCAAACAGGTCCAATAATGAAGCAGCATCAGAAAGTCGTCGTTTACATACATAATTTTGACGGCCTTTCATAAGAATAAATTTGATTTTTTTTCCAATAATTTTTTCTACTGCAGGTAAATCTTTTTCACACAATTGTTGCTGAAGATTAATTGTTCCAGTAGAAACTACAATTCTTTCATCATTCTGCAATGCCCACATAACAGAAGGAATAAGATAAGAATAAGACTTTCCAACTCCAGTTCCTGCTTCATATACAGCAATTTTATTTTCATTAAAGGCTCTGGCTATATTCTTTAATAAAGTTATCTGAACCTCTCTTTCTTCAAAATTTTCAGATATTTTAGATAGGGCACCACCTTCAGAAATATAAAACCCCGCACTCTCCTCATCTATTTTTTTTATAGATTTCGGTTTTACAGGTTCCATAACAACATAAATTTCTGAAACTGAATTATTAACTATATAAAATCCCTGGGCATTTTCAGAACATTCCGAAGCGATTCCCAAATCTGCAGAAGAAGGTGTTAGATTTCCACTTGGATGATTATGAATTAGTACCGATGCAGTTCTTTTATCATTAAAATTAACAGGAACTGAATGTTCAGCTCCCCTTGAACCAATTTTTACAGAAATACATAAACCGGCTTCATTAATTTGCCCGGTAAAAAAAACTTCGTTTCCATTTGCTTCCGAAATAGAGTTTTTTATATATATTCTTACTTCATCTGAAAGATATTTTGAAATATCCATTATCCCACCCAAAAAGAAAAAAAAAGATTTATGCATCTATTTTTTCAGACAAAAAAAAAGCCTTGTAAGAATACTTACAAGGCTTATTACATCTCCTAGCAGAATTGAACTGCTGTTGTCGGGATGAAAACCCGATGTCCTAA
>JAEDFX010000049.1 GCA_016297805.1 Treponema sp.
TTTTATGAAAACTGCTGCTGTTTTTTTGGCTGATGGATTTGAGGAAATTGAAGCTTTGAGTCCTGTTGATTATTTGAGACGGGCTGGTGTAGAGGTTTACACTGTTGCAGTTCCCTCACCTACTATGCAGGATCCATATATTGTAACTGGTTCACATAAGGTGCCTGTAATTGCAGATTTGACTTTGGATGAATACATGGATTCATGTAAAGATGAACTGCCTGACTGTGTTGTATGCCCTGGTGGTATGCCTGGTGCTACAAATCTTGCGGCATGTGATATTTTATTATCTCATCTTGAAAAATGTTTTGATGAAGGAAAACTGGTAAGTGCTCTATGTGCTTCTCCTGCGGTTGTTTTGGGAAAGACTAAAATTCCTGCTGGAAAAGAATGGACTTGCTATCCTGAAATGCAGACTAATGCTAAGGCTGAATATTTATCTGGTTATTCTAATGAAGTGTTTATTACTGATGGAAATCTGGTTACTGGACGAGGTCCTGGCGCCAGCGAGCAGTTTGCTATGGAATTAGTAAAGTTGCTTGAAGGTCAGGATGTTGCACAGAAAGTACATGATGCAAGCCAACAGAGATGATAATTATGGATAGATTCCCGGGTCAAGACTGGGAATGACATCTTATTCAAGCCCGGGAATGACTTCAGACTATAAAATCTGGTCTTTTTGGGCAATCTGCTCTGAAAGTGTGAGAATTTCTTTCTGAAGCTCATTTACTATGGCAATTTCTGCTGCATTACTGCTGTTGATTGTTGCTCCTTCCAGAAGTAACTGTGAAAGTTTCAAGCCCAGTTCTTCGTATTTACAGTCACGTTTTGTTTCCAGCTGATGTTTTTCAATTTTTATCATGCTTTTGTCTGTAAAATCCTGGACTTTATCTCCAGCCTTAGCAAGAGCTTCTTTTGATGCTTTTGCACCTTTTGAAACCATTTCTTTTACTTTGTTTTCAATTTCTTCTTTGTTGATATTCATTTACAACCTCTTTATTGCAAGGAGAGTAAGGTCATCTGACTGTTCATCTTCCTGCATCTGATCATAATCAATATAGTTCATGCCGTTTTCTGTATTTTCAGATTTTTTTGCGGCATAGAAATCATACATATTAAAATACTTGGACAGAAATTCGTCAATCTTCTTATCAATTTTAATATAATCTGTCTGTTGTGCTGATGGAGATTTGTATAAACGGAAAACTTTTTCCATTGATGCCAGTGCCATTACAGCTTCGCTTACAGTTCCCTCGCATTTTGTAAAATCAAATTCAAGAGATTCTTCTGTATTTGGATTATCTGTCTTCGTTAAAATATAATGCTTTTTGTTGTAAACGGCTTCAATAATTTCCTGAACTCGTTCTGGTCCAAACTCTTCTTTTGCATCTTCTGTTTTGATTTCAGTTTCTTCTTCGTGAGTTTTTGGATTCATTTTCTTGATTTCCACATCATTCTGACGAACTGAGTAATCAAGCTCTCGGATTCGTCTTGTAGACTCTTCAATACCGTCAGTATAGAGGAATAGTACATCTCCGTGATGAAGAATTGTTTTTTCAACGGCAAAACCGCCTCGCATTGCAACAATATCTGATGTAAATACACCTGCTGTAGGTGCGGAAGCCAGAGTAAGAAGTTTCATTTTCTGGGTTGCAGCTTCGTATATATGAACAAGATTATCTCCCGCGTTGCACATATAAAGTTCACCTGTTTTAGTATTCAAAAGACAGATAATCAGAGTTGCAAATTTACCTTTTAATCCAAGTCCTTCAATAAAGTCATTAATCTGTTCTACCAGAACATTCAGCTGGGTTCCATTTTTCTTAAAGCTCCAGTTCTGGAAATAGCGGCGGAAAATAGTGGCAACTACAGTCATAATAATTGCAGCTGGAATACCGTGACCTGAAGCATCGCATTTGATTATGCCATACCATTCATTATCAAGTTTTTTATAGTCGAAATAGTCTCCAGATACACCAGATTCACCTTCGTAATAACCGTAACACTGAATTTTCTCATCAGCATATTCTGCATAGGTATTTTTGTTGTTCATACCTGTGCTTGTAAGTGGCAGGAAGGCCTTCTGAACCGCTTTACCGTCCATGGCAAGTGCTTCTTCTTCCGCATTGGCAACCAGCTCATGGGCCATATTATTAATAGCAGCTCCAAGACGCCCTACTTCATCTTTACTCTTAATTTCTACATCTTTGCCTTTAAGGTTTGCCTTATTTTTTGTCTGACCAATCATAATTACATGGGCTTCCAGCTTCTTGATTGGTTTGATTATCAAAGTTGCAAAAATGAAGGAACCAAAAACTCCCATAATAACTGCAGCTATAGCGACAATAACACCAAAAATAACAATTTTGCGTATTTCACTGTCCAAACTGTCTATAAGAGACTGGGTTGAAAGCTCCAGATATACCATGCCGTGAATGTAATTTCCAGAATTTTCTGAACGATACATAACCGGTCGATAGAAAATATAATCGGTAGTTGTGCGATCAAGATTTTCTGAATCAAAATATGGATATGATCCTGCGGCTTCTTTTGAATAATTGGACAGTCTGGAATCCATATCATTTCTCAAATCTACTATTACATCGGAAAGTCGTTCTGCTTCATCCTGATCTTCCTGAAGACTTGAAGTATAAAGTTGTCTTGCCTGCTGCTCCAGTTCATAGATTTTATCTGACAAATCTTTTACTTCTGCAGAAATTTTATTATCAAGACCATTAAGACCGGATGTAATCCTTGTAATTGTTTCATCCTGAATCTGAGAATCACCGTAAGTCAGTGTATACTGGTCCATTTTAGACTGAATATCTTTATCATTTGTAGCCCAGATATAGTTCAGGTTCTCAGAAGACTTCACATCCATCTTCTGGCCTATAATAGTCACATATTTTACTTCACTCATGGCATCTTTCTGTCCAGGTAGTGCCGTAAGTTCAAGAATATTGTTAGCTGGGAAAAAGTTCTTTACGCCAGAATACAGGCTTTCAAGTAATACTTCGGTTCGATTTTCCAGTCCTGCAGCCATTGTCTGTTCCTGCAGACGAATAACCTTATATCCGTTTTCCAAAGTTACAACGAGAACGACAGCTACGATGAGCATATATGTAAAACGGATAAGTTTGCGTTTTAATGATGGCAGGTGTTTTTGTTCCTTGTTTGTTTTTGAGAGTGGCATAGGGGCTCCTGTTACTAAAGATTGTATTTCGCCAGAAGTTAGTTTTTCTTCCTGAATATTCTGAGTAAAAATAGTTATGGCAAAAATTATTATCATTGCCAGAAGTAATAAAATTATAAATATGAGTATGAGAGTGATTGCCAGCTTATATTTGTATTCTTTAAAATTGGCATTCAGTTTATTTTCAGGTATATAATCTGCTTCTATTTTTAGAGTACCATTCTGATCGATTTTAAGAATATTCCCTGTAAAATAAATTCCTCGGTCTGTATGTAAAAGTCCGATTTTATAAGTTCCCTCATCCAAATCCACACCTGCATTTACATTGGAAATTCGTGTATTAGACTGAACTTTATACTGATTATCCTCTTTTCGAAGAATTAAATCATAGGGAGCTTTTCCATCAGCATCAATGTAGATTTCACTGATTGTTCCATCGTAGGTAAATCCGCCACCATTGATTGTTATTAATGTATCACCCATATCATTTTTGGTTTGCTGGATATTTGTAATATATGTAGATGGCTGGAATTTATTCAAAATTATCAACTGAGAAGAAGGTTCGCTTACATTTCCTACTTCATCAACTGCAGCAACAGAAAGAATATATACACCATTGGACTTATTGTAATAACGCTGGGTAGCTGTATTTTTAGTCTGTACCTTATCTCCCATTCGAGCTTTTTTCTGTAGTTGATGAGCATATTTTTCTTCAAGAGAAGTTTTTATGGCAAGTACCCGTTCTTTTGAAAGCTTCATTGGATGATTCTTAGAAACTGCAATAGATTTAGGTATATCACCAAGATAATCTAATCTGTAAGTATAACCTGCTACATCCTCTGATTCAGATTTATTCCATCTTAAATTAAAGTTATTGGAATTTATAAAGCCATACTGATCCAGATTTTCAATATTTAATGTCGGAGCGGACGGTGGTGTCAGGTCAAGATGATATGTGATTGTGGCAGGTTCAGACCAGTTTCCTGCATAGTCTGAAACTCTTGCTGTAAGATTATAAATACCATCTTCTGTGGCTTTTAATCTTAACTTGTTTTCTTTTGTAAAGTATTGAATCTGTTTTGGTGGATTTTTTACTTCATCCTTTGACCAGGTATAAGAATAACCTGCTATATTCGATGAATCCTCAGGAAAATTAATCTGAATTTGTACGTTTTCCTGACGGGAACGCTGCCCTTTTTTATAAGATACAGGAGTAAAGGATGGTGGATTTACAGATTTATCTGGAGAAAGAAGAGCAATTGAATTTTTAGAATTTGACCTGATTTGCTGCCAGACAAATCCAAGAACTTCATTTCCTTCATTATCTTTTGTTACCAGCGGATAAGAAAACATATTGGAATTTCTATTTTCAACAAGACTGCTTTCTTCCCAATAGCTTCCGTTTTTCTTTGACATATAGATTGATTCACGACCACGGCGGGTATCGAACCAGGTTATATATAGAGAATTTTTGTAATCAAAAAGAATACCCCTATAAGAAGCTCCAGATGATGCAATAGTCTCCAGTGAATCTTTATCTATGCCTGAATCAGTTAATTTTGCAATCCAGATTTCGGGATTTGTAAGATCTGTTCTTTCCCACGAAAGATAAATTTCATTATTATAATCAAATAAGTATGGTCTTTGGTTCTGATATCTATGGAATTCTTTTCTGGTTCTTGCTGCTAAAGAATTTCTGTCTGTTATTAGTTTTGCAGGAGTCCAGTTTTTACCATCAAAGGTTGTCATATAAAGCTGATAAGAAACTCTATTTGTTTCTGCAGATGTATACTGAGACTGGAATACAACAAGGTCTAAAGGGGCATTTTCACCAAGCCCCCCTCCTTCCACTGGAATCAGTACAGGAATAAACGGGTTTCGGTAATTTGCAGCAGGCTGAAACTGTGTGAACTTGCTCCAGTTTTTTCCATCTGGGGAATCTGCAGAGAAGATTGTAAAAGAATTTTCTTCTCCTACTGAAGTAAACATTTTAAAACCAGAGTTTCTTGTTGCATAAATTCTTGGGGCAACCATTATGGAAGAAGTATCCAATTTTACACTTTCAAAACTTTCACACATATCTGTGGAAGTAAAGACGGCCAGCTGACCAAAACCTGAGGCTAAGGCTATTGCGACTGTACCATTTTTAAGAACTGCAGCCGTAAAAATATCAGGGACCTCATCTCCAGAATAAGTGAAAGGTCCTGCAAAACGTCTGTTTTCTTTGAACTGTGTTAACGAAAGATAATTTCTACAGCTTAAATATATTTCTTTATTTTTAGTATCAACTTCCTGCCAGAAAATATAAGAATTTTCACCATTTTTTAAAGTAACTGGAAAACGGGAATCTGTTGATGTAATCTCCAGAGGGTTTTCCCAATAAAGAGTTTCTGCACAGAATGCACCTGCAGTAGAGATGAGACAAATAAGAGTTATCAGTAATTTTTTTAGTTTTCTAACTGCGTGCATCAATCTTAACTTTCAAATCCTTTATTTTCTGGGAATTTCCATTACTTTTTTTCTTTAACAGCTGTTCAACTATAGCATTAGCACCTACTACATTATTATTTTGCAATCTCTGAATTGCAAGCTGATAAAGCCGTTCATCTTCAGTTGAAAGAACAGTTGCTGTATTTCCACCAATTTTTGTTGTAATCTCATCTTTAAGAGCAATTGCAGTTCTATTATCGGAAACTAAAGCCAGAGCCTGGTCAATTTTTGCAAGTGCCGCTTCAAGTTTTTTCTCATCATTTCCTGCAGCTTTGTAAATATTCTGAGCTTCTGTAATAAGTCGTTTTGCTTTATTTGCTCCACTATTATCAACCGGTTTCTGTCGAATGCCAATATCAATTTCAGTCTGGTAAATCAAATCTTTCAGTCCTTTATAATCAGGATCAAGCTGATAATAATCCAGAAGATTTGCATATCCCTGCTGACGAGTTTCTGCATTTTTGCACATAACTTTTGCTGCTTCTATTTTTTGAGAGAATTCTTCACGGAATTTTTTAGGATCTTTCAAACGACTGATTCTAAGTGTAAGCAAAGATGCTTCCTGATTCAAAGGATATACATACTGAAGCTTTTGAATATTTTCCAGAGCCAAATCCAAATCTACGTATCCGCCAGTTTTATCGCCTTCTCCAATCTTTCTGCTTCCTTCATCAAAATACTGATAGGAAACATTCAGAAGCTGGGACATTTCCGGATATTGTGGCATTGAAGGCAAAATTTCACGACCGTCTTTCATGGAAATGGCAGTATTTACAAAGTTCAAAAGATTTGTGATTTCTTCATCAGGAGTTACGTTGGTAACAGCCCATCTGTTTCTGGCCTGATTAAGATATTTTTCTGCGTCATCAAATCGACCATTAAAATATGCATCCTTGGCAAGAGTTTTCAAATTACGAACTTCACGAACAACAATTTCGTTTTCACTCTTTGCAATTCGTTCACCAAGTTCCTGCAATTTTGTATCACACTCTGCCCGCAGCTGCTCATCATTCTGATTATTAAGGGCCTCATCATATTTGCTAAGAGCATCCTGAAGTTTCTTTCTGGCTGTTTCAAAATTTTCTGCCCGCAATGCATTCTCTGCCTCACGGAATCGTATATCTGCTTCGTTTTTTGCAAGCTGGGATGCAACAATTTTACTTTGAGCCAGAGCAACCTTTGAAGCTGATACTGTTCTTAATTCTGCCAGTTTTTCTTTCTGTGTATCCATATAGGAAATAGCTTCATACACCAATGCTTCAATATTTTCATCAGTTCGCCACAAATCATTGCTATCGTAACTGCTCAGTATCTGATTTTGATATGCAGAAAGATTTTCTATAGCTTTATCAATTTCCTGCTGATTGAAATTTAGAATTTTTATTGCCAAATCCGGATATGCATAGTTTATACCAAAATCCAGTTCCGGATCGGCATTGAATGTATCTTCATAATTACGACTAAGTGATATATTTCTGTTAATTTCTGTCAGTATATTCTGTGGAATTTTTGTAAAGAATCCTGTTGTGTATTTATCTGCAGAATTATTATATGCAAAACCGTTAGTGTAATATAAATCAGCACTTTCCCGATAGTAACTTGTAATTTCAGTCCATGCATTAGTAAACATAGCATTTGATTTTGCAAAAATATTGTCTAAAGTGACTGTATAATTCTCTGATAATCCGCTCCATTCATCCAGTTCCAGCTGATTATAAGTTCTTGCCCATTCATAACTTTCAAGTTCCTGAGGCTGACGCAATCCTATCAAAGCACCTAACTCTGCATTCATTTCAAACAATTTTTTTACATAACCTGTTTTAGGTTCAATATTCTGTTCATTTTTTATCTGCAAAAGCATTTTTTCCTGAGAATCTGATGTCTGAAGTACTTTATTCCATACCTTAGATATTCTAACAGACTGCTCTGCCAGGTTTCTTACATAATCCGTCCTTAAATAGAAATCCTCATAAGGGTTCGTAATAGGATGGATTGAAGCTGTATTCAGCTCACTTTTTGATAAGACTGACCCATTTGGAATCTGATATAAATCAAGAACCTTTTGCTGAAGTGCTACATAACGAGTTATTTCATTCACATAATTGTCATCCAGAGAAACTGCATATTTTTCATAATGTTTTCTAAGGACTGTATAAACGGCAGTATTCATTCTTCCTGTCATTTCATTCCACTGTGCATCAATTGCACCCAGAATACCTGAATCTGGTACCGATTCTACCCCATAAACAAAACGGAACATAAATGGCAAAAATGAAGCATCCGTTGAATCTTCATCAATTTCCTGAATTTCAGCAAATTTATTCTGCATTGCAACCGCATCATTTACAATTGCCTGACGGATTTTATTATATTGCTTCATTGAATTCTGCACGTTCTTATATCTTTCAAGAGCCAGATCATAGTGTTCCTGATTAACTGCCTTAATAAAATCATTTATTACATCATTTATTCTGGAAATAAAGTTTTTTTCCTCGTATGCGGTAATCTGACTGTCTAAATTTAATAAAATTGCAGCAACAGGCTGAGTTATTTCCGGCGAGTCTTCCCACTTTTCATCAAAATTATCTTTGTAAAGCCAGAAGCCTTCCTTTGTTTTTTCGATAGCAGCTATATATTTTCCTTCTTGAGTATTTTTTGCACTTTCGTTCTGAATCTCAAGAAAGAGAGAACGGAAATAGTTGAACTCTGCTGATTTCTTAAGATCCGCAATGAACTGAAGATTCTGATCAGAAGGGTGTCGTTCAAACTTTTCCAGTTGGGCGGTAATTTCATAAATTTCCTTGTTATTTCCTGGATCGGTTTGAATCAAATCAATAAGCTTTTCTGCAAGTATTGAATACTGTTTTTTAGCATTCATAATACGCTTTATTCTAATCTGAGCATTATCAAAGTTTTCAGGTTTGTTTTTGATATACGTATTCAATTGATTAAGAGCTTCATCATATTCTGTTTTACGAATAAGGCGGTCAATTTCAAACAAGGACAAGTCATCCTTCTCCTGCCCATATAAACAGAAAGCTGTGAGAATAACTGAAATGACAAAAGCGACAAAAACTCTTTTCTTCATTTTTTGATTAGTATAATTTATTTTCGGTAAATAAGATAATATACTTATAGAAAAGAATAAAAATTCCGAAAAAGAATTGAAATATGATTTTTACAAAAAAAGTATTTTCATTTTTTATTTTTCTCATATGCGCAGGCATTTTGTATAATAAGATTTATGCCCTGTCATATTCTGATTTAGATACCACCCTTTCAGACATTCTCTTTAATACAATTGATGAAAATGAAGGACAAACAACATTCCGCTCACTTCTAATTCCTTTTGGTGGACGCAGCGAAAGTCTGGGAACAGCATACACAGGACTTAGCGATGATATAAGTTTTCTTCGCTACAATGCAGGAGCAGGAGCAATTCAAAAAGAAGGACAGATATCTCTTTTTCATAACACCTGGATTGCTGATTCAAAACTGGAAACTTTTGCATATACAACAAGATTTAGGAATAATCCTAATTTAAGTATTGGCTCATATATTTCATGCTTTTATATGCCTTTTACAGAGTACAATATTTTTGGAGACAGAGTTGCTGCCAGTTACTATACAGAAACAATAGCTGCCATGAATATTTCCTACAATTTTCTGGCAGGTTATGATTTTAAAGGACTTGCTTTGGGGGCAACTTTAAAAACAGGCTGGAGAGGAATGCCAGATTTCACCGACAACAACACTAATGCTGTTTTATCAGGCTCAGGTCTTTCTCAAAGCGGACTTGCTGTCATGGGTGATTTGGGACTGCTTTTACAGTTTAATTTTCTCAAGTATTATTACTCCAGAGAGCCAAACGTTCGAATCGGTTTTTCAGCACAAAATATAGGTCTGTCATTAACTGGTTTTGGTAATGAAATAACGCAGGATGATCCACTTCCCACCATTTTTTCTGCAGGAATTTCTTTAAAATTCATTAAGCCTATTACTTTAACTGTAGACTTTTCACAACCGGTAAACCTTCAAAATATGGGAACATATTTAACACCTTATATAAGCACAGGCTTCTCTTTTCAGTTCACAAACTTTCTTACTGCCCTTTTGGGAATCAGTCTGAAGGGAGGAAATCCAAGATTCAGTGCCGGATTCGAATTCGAAGTTTCTAAAATAAGATTCAACTTTAATTATACTCTTGATTTCACAACGTCCTTTTCTCCTTTTAACAGACTAAGTCTTTCAACAAAAATTTTATTAGGTGATAAGGGTCGAAGTGAAATAGATAAACAGATTGATGATTATTACCAGCTGGGACTTATTTATTATGCTCAAGCTGACTATGAATCAGCAATAGAAATATGGAATGAGGCTTTAAAATTAAATAAGCGCTTTGATCCAGCAATACTTGGAATTCAAAGCGCTCAGTACCAGATTGATATGTTCCGCAAAATCAAAGAAAGTCTCTTGCTGGAACAGTAAAATTCTATCGCTTTTTAGTAAAGATTCTATAGTTCATCCATGGGAAAATGGAATCTCTTGCTTCTAAGGTTGTAAGCCATTCTGTACTTACTGTATTAGAGCCTAAAGAATCAAAAACCATAGTAAATGCAGTAATAGATTCCTTAAATCTTCTTTCCGCAAACTCAGGATAATCAGAACTGTCTATAACTTTTGCAATTCTAAGACTCTGGGCAAGCATTAATTCCTTTGCACCAAGATTTAAAAGTCGTGTCTTCAAACCTGTATCATTTGGGAATCTATCAGAAAGATCAACCATTCTTTCACAGGCTTTGCGAATATAACGCATCATCCAGCAGTTCTTGCTTGAAAGAAGATTTTCACCATATCCGGCACCAGAACCAGCTGAATAGTATGGACAAATCTTTTCCAACGAAAACTGATTTTCACACATTTTATCACAAGAAACAACCGAAATATCAGAATCAACAGCTTCTCTGATTACATTTTCAAGCCACAAAAGACTTTCATCCCACATAAGGGAAAACTTATCTGCATCAAAAGTACATACCTGAGTTACAAAATCTTTCTCAGAAAGATACTCTGCAGCTTTGTCTAAAATTTCCTTTCTTTTCTGTACAAAAACCTTAGCATCATCTGAAGCCTGTTTTAAGGCTGCATCCTTATTGTAAAAAGCTTCATCTTGATTACTAAAGCATCTGTTCCAGTATTTGAAACCAGTTGTATATCTTACACTTCCCTCACTGATAAAAGGAGAAAGATCTTCCATTGGCAGGTTATATCCAATATCCCTATTCTGATTTCTGTATGCTTCATGAAAAATAATTCCATCTTCGCCATAAAGCTCAGTTTCGATTTCATTTGCACGGGTAAAAATTACAAGAGAGTTTTCTGTTCTGGAAGGATAAAAAGCACCACATTCAGGAGCTTTTTCTGCAAGAAGAACACTTCTGGAATCAAGAATTGTATATGTATAACCATAGGCTTTTATAAGTTTTTCTACACCTGGTGTATAACCAAATTCAGGCAACCAGAATCCCTCTGGTATAATTCCGAAGAACTGTCTATAAGAATGCAAACCACATTCAATCTGAGCAGAAATGATTTCTTTCATATCTGCATAATAAGGCATAAAAATATCTGTTCCTGTAGTTCCCAGAAGTTCAATCATACCTTTGTTCATATATGATGCAAATGCAGGAATAAGTTTTTTGCTGAATTTTTCAACAAATTCATCTCTTCGCTGATTATTAACATCAATAAGCTGCTGAACAGTCTGAACAACCTGCTGATTATCTTTATTTCTTTCAAGTTCTTTTAAACCAAGCTGATTTCTCTTTTCCAGCCATTCAATATAAGAATCCTGCAAAGATTCGTCAGAAAGCATATTGCAAAGAATTGGTGGTAAAACAAGACCTATACAGCATTTTACAGAATCTTTTTCCAGATTTTCCAGCATATTCAACAATGGAATATAAAGAGAAGAAATAGACTCATAGAAGGAATTCAATACAGGTGCATTAACAACTGCATCATCCCCTGTGTGACGAATAAAATCTTGATTTGCTTTTATAATCAGGCTTAAATTTTTCTGCATATTTGTAAATCCTAGTATTTATATATCACGAGAAAGAATGTCGATGTTTTTTATAATGTTCACTAAGAATATTTCTGATTCCAGAAAGTTCAAGAACAGGAGAAAGCTCTGTATCCTGAGCCATCTGAATATCATTCAACATAGATGAACCTTGTGGAATTGTAATTACTGGAGAAAAAGCAAGAACCTTTCCCGAAGAAGCAGTTACATAAACAAGTTCAATTTTAATATATTTTTTTCCTTTAGGAAGAAGCACATACTGTTCCTGACTTTCTGTAGCAGTCTGGATCTCAAAAGCTTCTTCTGGAACAGGATCTTTTGGCTCTTTTAATGCACAGATTCTAAGCATAAGACTACAATCTGGCATTTCTTTTATTTTTGTAGCATCTGTTTCGCTAATATTCCAGAAAACAAAAAGCCATGCAGGGTTTCTTAATACTCCAGAAACCTGAGTTTCATTATAATTGCCTGTCATTACAGAAGCATTATCTGGTGCATCTTCTGTAGCAATCATCATGTCTTCATTAAAATTTTCTTCTTCTTCAATTATTTCAAGCAATTCTGCAATAAGAAAACGACGGTCCAAATCTTCTGGAACATCAACTCCATATTCATCTGCTAACTTTACCAAATCAGAAAAAGAAAGAGTTTCTAACTGTGCACGATTAATTGTTTCTTCTTTCATAGTTAGAACATAATTATAGAAAACGTGATAAGTGTCAATAATAATATTCCCTTTATTTTTTATAAAAAAATAAAAAAATAGCTAAAGTCGATTATAGAGTCCCCGATAATAATAATATCTGGTAATAATCTTCGGGTGGGTAAGACATCCAGACACCTGAGTGTTAGAACCGAAAATGTTTACATATAAAAGTTGAAAAGTGTGTGAGACTTTTCAACTTTTTTTTTGCCCTTTTTTCTTATCTTTTTTAAAGTCTATGCCGATATTCTAAATGGAGAAATATACACATATGGAAACAATTGCTATAGGTAATCTTCGTCCCGATTCTTCGTTTATGGGAGATTTGTTAATCGATTCAACTTTTCTGCTTTTGCCAAAAATGGCTGATATTAGTGAAAGTATGCTGAAGTGCCTTACAACATGGGGTTTTACAGAAGTTTTATGTGAAGGTTCAGTAAGTCATTCTGGTAATATTGGTGTAACAGATGACGTAGAAAATGAAAAAGAAGATTCTCCAAAAGAAAAAATTAATGAAAATGTAAAAAAAGCAATTGAAAATTCAAAAACTTCTCCAGTAGGAAATAGTGATAAAGCAAGAATGGAAATGGTTCAGCAAGTTTACGACGAATATATGAACTATATTGAATCTGTATTTACTCACTATGCAACTCATAAAGTAATTGATCAGGAAGAAATAGAAGAAACTGTACAGGAACTTTGTATTTTTATAAAAGATCACAGACGTTATATTTTAAGAATCACACCAAATCCAGAAACTTCAAAAAAGAATTTTCTTGTGATTCATTCTATGCGAACAACCGTACTGGCAATTGCAATTGGTCTTCAACTTCATCTTCCACTTTCGAAAATGATAGAACTAGGTGTTACCTGTATTATCCATGAAATAGGAATGCTTCGTCTTCCTCCACAGCTTTATATGACTTCAAGAAAACTTACACCTGGAGAAAAAGCACAGATTTCAAAACATACACTTTTCGGATATTCCATCATAAAAGATTTGAATTTTCCTTTACCTATTCAGCTTGGTGTTCTTGAACATCATGAAAAAGAAAATGGAACTGGTTATCCAAGAAAAATGACTGGTGAAAAAATTACTTCCAATGCGAAAATTATTGCCGTTGCATGTACATACGAAGCAATTTCTTCTCCTAGAAGCTATAAAGATGAACGTTCTACATTTGATGCACTTCTTGAAATGATTCAAAACAAAGAACATCAGTATGATGATGCTGTATTAAAGGCTTTGTTATATACAGTCTCTCTCTACCCTATTGGAACTTATGTTTACCTTTCAAATAGAAAAGTTGCAATTGTAATTGATTCCAATCCAGAAAATCCAAAGTGCCCGGTAGTTCAGTTATTAACTGAAAAAGAAGCTGATGGTTCACTTAAAACTATTCAAACAACTCTTGATAGCATAACTATTCTTAGAATTCTTACAAAACAGGAACAGCAGGATATCCTCAAACTTATTGAAGAAAAAAACAGCGCAATTGCCCAAGCACAGAAAGAGGTTGAAGACAAAAATAATAATATTGTAAAGATTAAACCTGTTGATAATATACCAGAATCTAAGAAGTCTACACCGGAAACATCTAATACTGATAGAACAGTAAAAAATTCCTCTAAAATAAATGATGACGGAACAGAGGAAGTCGACATCAGTATCTTCAGCTAGTTCTAAGATTTGCAATAGAAATAATATTGATTATTTAGTTAAAGAACATACGAATTCTTTCAACATCCTCATGGAATTTTTCATCAATTACAGGTGGATGTTCATTAAAATATAAAATTTGAGACATTTCTTCCTGAGTTTCTACACCCCATATTGGAATTACATTTTCATACTGATGAAGGAAGCCAAAAGCCAAAGGAATATTTTCTACAAGCCCTCCGCACAAAGGTTGCATAGCAATAAATCCTACATCATGTTCCTCGCAAAGTTTTACAAGGTCAATTGTTTCCTCAGAACTAATCATACTGAATGGAAATTGAAGTGTATCATATAAATCAGAAAGAACAGCTTTTTTTGCAGTTTCCAGATTGGTTGTAAGGATTCCAACATTTTTAATTTTTTTCTGTTTTTTGAATTCTATAAGAGTATCGTATATCTTGTCGGCACCACCTGGAACTGGAAGAAATACTTCAGTTTCAAGCTGATACAAGTCTACTGTATCACAATGAAGTGTCATCAGACTGGCTTCAAGATCATTTTTGATTTCCGAAACAGTTTTAGCAGCAGTTGTTGTAGAAAGAAATACATTCTGACGAATATCATACAAAGCATCCCCCAGCAACTTTTCACTTTCTGGAGTTTTTCTTGAAGTATCAAAAAAATTAATGCCAGAATCGTAGGCCTTACGAACAATCAAAGCAGCATCTTCATCAGTTCCGGCTGACTCAAGATTCATAGCCCCGAAAGCAACTCGAGAAATAAGAAGATTTGTTTTACCTAAACGAATGTACTCCAAAATAATTCGGAATGCGGAATTCTGAATTCGGAATTATTTCCTACACCAGAATCAACAATCCATCCCCCTAAAAAAAATCGAAATACGGAATAAGATAATTCTTAATTCCGCATTCCGAATTCTTAATTAATATTATCTATCAGTTCTTACTACAGGTTTATAATTCTTAATTGCTTTCTGAATGAATGGCACCAAATCATCCAAAGCAACACGTTCCTGTTCCATAGAATCACGGAAACGTACTGTAACAGTTCCAAACAAATCGTTCTTTGAACCATCATCTTTTGTTTCCTGAATTGTATCATAGTCAACAGTTACACAGAATGGAGTACCAACTTCATCCTGACGGCGGTAACGTTTACCAACTGTACCAGAAACATCATAATCAGTCTGGAAGTCTTCTTTAAGAAGGTGCTGGATTTCTTTAGCTTTTTCAGCAAGACCATCTTTCTTCATCAAAGGAAGTACTGCAACTGTAATAGGTGCAAGACGTGGGTCAAGGTGAAGAACTGTTCTGTAATCTTCTTTTCCTTCTTCTGTAGAAACATTCTGTTCTTCATAAGCTTCACAAAGGAACATAAGGAAGTTACGGTTAAGACCTGCAGAAGTTTCAATTACATAAGGAACATATTTTTTATTTCCATCTTCCTGATCGATATAAGACATATCTTTCTTTGAATATTCCTGATGCTGTGAAAGGTCAAAGTCTGTACGAGAGTGAATACCTTCAATCTCTTCAAATCCGATTGGGAAATTATATGTAATATCGTAAGCATCTTTAGCATAGTGAGCCAATTTGTCGTGGTGATGCCATTTAAGCTGATTTTCTGGAATACCATATTTCAAGTAGAACTGCCAGCGGTCATCACGCCATCTCTGGAAAGTTTCATCTTCAGTTCCTGGTTTACAGAAATATTCCATTTCCATCTGTTCAAATTCTGCAGTACGGAAAATGAAGTTCTTGAAGATGATTTCGTTACGGAAAGATTTACCAACCTGAGCAACACCAAAAGGAACCTTCATACGGTTAGACTGTACGATATTCTTGAAGTCTGTAAAAATACCCTGACATGTTTCTGGACGGAGGTAAATAAGGTGTGATTCATCAGCAATTGGACCCTGGTATGTTTTGAACATAAGGTTGAATTCACGAACTGCTGTATATTTCTTTTCTTTGCTGCCACAAACCGGACAGTTGATGTTAGCTTTAATAAAAGATTCCATTTCTTCATGAGTCATTGTATCAACTGGTTTTCCAGGATTCTTATCTGGATTAGCTGCTACAAAGTCTTCAATCATTTTATCTGCACGATGACGAGCCTGACATTCAAGACAGTCAATCATTGGATCAGA
>JAEDFX010000050.1 GCA_016297805.1 Treponema sp.
AATACAAGCTAGAGGCTGCTGGGCGTAATATCGGGCAAGAAAATAGGAGTTATACAAATGAAAAAGGGAATTCACCCAGACTACAAACTTACAAAGATTACATGTCTTTGTGGAAACGTAATTGAAACACGTTCAACAGTTGAAAACATCAACGTTGAAATTTGTTCAGCTTGCCACCCATTCTATACTGGTAAGCAGAAACTTGTTGATACAGCAGGTCGTATCGATCGCTTCAACAAACGTTACGGAATTAAATCTGATAAATAGTGTAGTGGCTGTGAAGGCCGTTGCATAAAAAAAGACGCTTCATGTAAAGCGTCTTTTTTGTTTAACAATACATTTAATTAAAACTGTTTGCTGTCTGAAAGTGTAAATTTCCAGCAACGATGTGCTTTACTGCCTGCATAATCGTTTGGAATTGTTTCTGAAGTTACATCTTTGCATTCAATTTTAGCACCAGAAATTGTTACTGGTGGTAACTGAGTTACATCAAATTTTAAGCGTTCACTGTTAGTACTGAAATATAAAGTTCCATCTGGATTCAGAATATTCAGGCAGTCTTTAACCAGCTGTGGCCAGTCTTTGTTTATATCAAGAACATTTGTTGTATTTTTACTGTTAGAGAAAGTAGGTGGATCAAGAATAATCAAATCATAGGTTTGAGCTTTTGATTTGGTTTCTGAATCTGCTGTTCCTGCTAAAATTGCCTTCTGAGCAACAGCCTTTTCCTGCAAGAAACGCATACAATCAGCTCTGGTGAAAACATATTTCTTTTTGTCATCAAAACCATTGTTCTGCATGTTTTCTTTTGCCCAGTCTAAATAAGTATTTGAAAGGTCCACTGATTCAACACGCTTTGCATTTCCCTGGGCAGCATAAACACTGAAGCTTCCTGTATAGCAGAAAAGATTCAAGACAGACTTATTACTACAGCTTTCACGGACAGTGGATCGGAGTGGCCGGTGATCAAAGAAAAGTCCTGTATCAAGATATGATGATAAATCAATTTTAAAAATTTGACCGCATTCCTGAGTAAGGTTGCCAGCTTCCTGCAATTCATAGTTTGTCTGATTCTCGTCAGTTTTTTCATACTGAAATTCTTTATGGTCCTGACGTTTACGTTGTTTTTTAATGATATGACTTGTAGAAATACCAAGAACATCTGCGGCTGCACTAGCCATTGCTTCCAGCCAAGCATCTTCTTCAGCTTCATCCTTTTCGTATGGGCGTTCGTATAAATATAAAATTGCAAAGGTTCTTGATTTAATGTCTGCTTCAATGGAAAGGTCGTTGGCAGAAAGCTTGGCATTCTGTTCACTTAAGAAGCGGGCACATTCCATTGGAGTAGAAACTGATGTTGGAAGAAATTCGTATAAATCAAGGCTTACGGGGATTTCTGGAATATCCCTGTCGTAGAGGCGATAGCAGCTGATACGGTTTTTGCGGGCCCATTTTCTAAGCTCTTTATATTTTTTCTTTAATCTGTTTGAGAATAATTCTGACTGATATTGAGTTTTGTTTTCCATAGTATGATTTTATCATATTCCAACATTTTGTAAAATATGTTAAACTTTTCATGTATTTTCTAAAAAATTACGCGTGGCGTTATATATATTTGAATGGCGGAGCCTGTGTGTATCTGCCGAAAGAAGGAAATCGAATGGATTTTACAGAATTTGGTCTTGATGAAAGACTTTTGAAAGGAATCGAAGCCGCTGGTTATGTAAGTTGTACACCAGTTCAGGAACAGGTAATTAAGGCTTCAAAAAAAGCTGAGGACGCAGCTAAAGGTCCTGATTTGTATGTTCAGTCTCAGACTGGAACTGGTAAAACTTGTGCTTACCTTGTAGCAGTAATTGGTGAAATGCTTAAGGAAGAAAACAAAGGTAAGAAATGTTTGATTTTAGCACCAACTCGTGAACTGGCTGTTCAGATTGAGGAAGAAGCAAAAGTTTTAGTAGGTACTTCTGGTCTTAAAGCATTCAGTGTTTATGGTGGTGTAGGCTACGAAAAACAGATTGCTAATCTTAAAAAAGGTGTTGATATTATTATTGGTACACCTGGCCGTGTTATCGATTTGCAGGAAGGCGGAAATCTTGTTCTTACAGATGCAAAATTCTGTGTAATTGATGAAGCTGACCGCATGTTTGATATGGGATTCTACCCAGATTTGCGTCAGATTTTGAAATGTTTGCCAGAAGCAGAAAATCGTCAGACTATGTTGTTCTCTGCAACTTTGAACTCCTATGTTAAGAATCTTGCATGGGAATATACTCGTGATCCTATAGAAATTGAAATTGCTGCAGAAAATATTACTGTTTCAGAAATCCAGCAGGAATTGCTCCATGTTTCTTCTGATGAAAAGATGAAGCTTTTGCTTGGTATTTTGAAAAATGAAAATCCTGAAAGTGTAATTATCTTCTGCAATACAAAACGTTCCTGCGAGGTTGTAGCAAAACGTCTTCAGATGAATGATATTAAGGCTGAATTTTTGATTGGAGATTTACCACAGTCAAAACGTCTGCAGATTTTGAAATCTTTGAAGGCTGGTGAAGTAAAATGTCTGGTTGCTACAGATGTTGCTGCTCGTGGTATTGATGTTGATGACCTTGCAATGGTAATCAACTATGACTTGCCAGTTGAAGCTGAAAACTATGTACACCGTATTGGGCGTACAGCTCGTGCCGGAAAATCTGGAAAGGCTTATACTTTCTGTTCTGAACAGGATGTTTACAATCTTCCTGCAATTGAACGCTATATTGAAATGTCTATTCCTGCTACTGTTGCTTACCCTGAACAGATGGTAGAGGATAAATCAGCAGGTGTTTACATTAAGACTGAAAACTGGCGTGGCGATGATGAACTTGATAACCGTGGTGGATACCGCAAAGGTAAGAACGGCGATTATCACAACAAAGGTTCCCGCAATAAGGATGGTCACAAGAAGAATTATCACAAAGATGGCGACGGTCATAAAGACGGTTACAAGAAAGGTGGTAAGGGTGACTACCACAAAAATAATAAAGGTGGTAAGAAACCTTACATTAATCCAGAAAAGCTTGCAAATATGTCTTATGAAGAGCGCATGAAGTTCTACAAGGAACGTTATGGTTCAGACGGTGCTCAGGGTAACTCACAGGGATACTCAAAGAGTGGAAAGAAGAACTATAATAACAACGGTAAGAAAAATTATAGCAATAAAAATGGTTCTTACAAAAAAGGCGACTACAAGAAAAATAATAAGAACTATAACAATAAAAAGCCAGAAGCTGCACCTCAGAAGAAAGGTTTATTGGCTAAAATTAAGGCTTTTTTTGGTAAGAAATAAAATAAGTGTCACACGGATTCGAAAATCCTAACGGATTTTCAGTTTTTAATTATAAATGATTTTCCGTTAGGAAAATCG
Organism: Treponema sp.; assembly: GCA_016297805.1. Lineage (GTDB taxonomy): Bacteria > Spirochaetota > Spirochaetia > Treponematales > Treponemataceae > Treponema_D. The sequence goes on from JAEDFX010000050.1 coordinate 3,407, forward strand.
AATCCGTGTGACAATAATTGAGGGATTTAATTATGATTACTGTAAGTGATGTTAGTGTTTCTTTTGGTGAGAAACCTCTTTTTAAGGATGTAAACCTTAAGTTCAATAAGGGTAACTGTTACGGTATTACTGGTGCAAACGGTGCCGGTAAATCTACCTTCTTGAAGTTGCTTTCTGGTGAATTGGAAAAGGATTCTGGAGAAATCTTCATGACTCCTGGCGAACGTATGGCAGTATTGAAGCAGGATCACTTTGCTTTTGACGAATATTCTGTAAAAGATACAGTTATGATGGGGTTCCCAAAGCTTTATGAAGTTTCTAAAGCTCGTGATGAAATCTATGCTAAGGCTGATTTTACCGAAGAAGATGGAATTAAATCTGCTGAACTTGAAGCTGAGTTTGGTGAACTTGGTGGATACGAAGCAGAAAATCAGATTGAACAGATGCTTTCTGGTCTTGGTTTGGAAGAAGAACATCATGATAAAATGATGAGTGAACTTGATGAATCTCAGAAAGTTCGTGTTTTGCTTGCTCAGGCTATCTACGGTAATCCAGATGCCTTGATTCTTGATGAACCTACTAACGGTTTGGATATTGAATCTATTACTTGGCTTGAAAACTTCCTTTTGGATTTTGAGAACACTGTAATTGTTGTTTCCCATGACCGTCACTTCTTGAATACAGTTTGTACTTATATTTGTGATATTGACTTTGGAAAAATTACACAGTTCTCTGGTAACTATGATTTCTGGTATCAGATGACTCAGGTTATGCAGCGTCAGGCTCACGACCAGCAGAAGAAGACTGAAGAAAAAATGAAGGACTTGCGTGAATTCATTTTGCGATTCTCTTCTAACGCTTCTAAAGCTAAACAGGCTACTTCACGCAAAAAGATTTACGATAAATTGGCAGACAGTCTTGAAGAAATTCCAGTTTCAACTCGTAAGTTCCCTTATGTAAACTTTAAGGCTGACCGTGAAATTGGTAACAACGTTCTTGAAATCAAAAAATTGAACTATACAGATCCTGATGGAAATGTTCTTCTTAAAGATTTTAGTCTTACAATCAACAGAACTGACAAGGTTGCTTTTGTTGGTATTGAACATAACTCTGTTACTGCTTTGTTTGATATTATCAATGGTGTCAAAAAGCCAGATTCTGGAGAATTCTTCTGGGGACAGACAACATCACAGACTTATTTGCCTCGTGATAATTCAGATAATTTTAATAATGATTATAATATTACTGAATGGCTTAAGCAGTATTCTAAAGAACAGGATGATGCCTACGTTCGCGGATTCCTGGGACGTATGTTGTTCAGTGGTGATGAATCTTTGAAAAAGGTAAAGGTTCTTTCCGGTGGTGAAAAAGTTCGCTGTATGCTTTCTAAATTGATGCTTTCTGGTGCCAACTGTATCACAATGGATGACCCTACAAATCATCTTGACCTGGAAGCTATTCAGTCTTTGAACGAAGGACTTATTGCATTCCCTGGAGTACTTTTGTTCAGTTCACATGACCATGAATTCATTCAGTCTATTGCAAATCGTATTGTGGAAATTACTCCTAACGGTGTTATTGACCGCATGATGCCTTTCGATGACTACATTTCTGATGATCAGGTTTCTGAAATGAGAAAACAGATGTACGAAGGAACTGGCAAGAAGATTAAGTATAGAGTGTAAATTATTACATTTTAGCTTTTAACTGAGAGAGGAAATCGGAAAACATTTGGCCGGTTTCCTCTTCTGTTAATACTCTAGGTTCATGGTATTCTACCAGGTTAGCAGGAATTTCATCCAAAAAGCGGCTAGGTTCTACTTCACGAACCATTTGCATGTGGCGGCGCTTTCTGCAGGCAGAAATAAAAAGCTTGTCTCTGGCACGAGTTATGGCTACGTAGAATAGACGCCTTTCTTCTTCTACATCTCCATCATTTTCTTCTACAGAACGGGCATGAGGAATCAATCCTTCTTCAGCACCTGCAATAAAAACAACAGGGAATTCAAGACCTTTGGATGCATGAATAGTCATAAGATTTACTTTTCCTTTGTCGTTTTCATCATCACCGTTATCTCGGCTCATAAGAGTAATTCTATTCAAATAATTAAATAAGTTAGGATTGTCGTTATCAGGATCACTTTCCCACACTTCCATAGAATTTAAAAGGCTTTCAATATTCATCATCTTAAATCGAACGGCTTTTTCGCTTTTTGCATACTCGGTAAGAAGATGATCTTTATAATTGATATCTTCTACAAGCTGGCGAACTTTGTTGGCAAGGCCTCGTCCACTTAAGAGTTTCTGGCGATGATTTTCAATAAGGTTTATGAATTCCTGCAAATCTTCTTTTAATGAATCACTGGCAGGTGAATCCTGACGACCTACAAGAGATATCATTGCATTCCACATTGTACAGCCCTGCAGTTCAGCTTCTTCATTTAATTGCTGAATAGCGGCACGCCCAATTCCACGGCGTGGAGTGTTAATAATTCTCAAAAGATTGATATCGTCATCATGATTGGAAACAACTCGAAGATAGCTGATTACATCTTTAATTTCTTTGCGTTCAAAAAAGCTTGTTCCTCCACTCATTGTGTATGGAATATTATTATTCAAGAAAGCTTCTTCTATAACTCGTCCCTGTGTATTGGATCGAATTAAAATACCAAAATCGTCATATTTACGCTTTTCTTCAACTGCAATTCCTAAAATACTTTCAGCAATAAAATCAGCTTCATCAGTTTCGTTTTCGGGCATGAATATTTCTATAGGTTTTCCAGCTCCGTTACCACTCCACAGCTTTTTATCTTTTCTGTTTGTGTTATGAGCAATTACACCATTAGCTGCTTCCAGAATTGTACCTGTTGAACGGTAATTTTGTTCAAGACGGATTTCTGTAACTTTAAAATCATGTTCAAAATTTATAATGTTCTGATAATCTGCACCACGCCAGCTGTAAATAGACTGATCATCATCTCCTACAACTGCAACATTCTGATCTGCCATAAGATGCATAAATTCATACTGCTGATGACTGGTATCCTGAAATTCATCAACCATTATATATTTGTATCTGTCTCTGTATTTTGCAAGAACTTCTGGATGTTCTTTGAAAAGTTTTATAGGAAGAACAATTAAATCGTCAAAATCCACTGCATTATAAAGTCGTAAGCCTTCCTGATAGCTTTCATAAAGAGGCTTGTACATATCATTTGCTGTATCCCAGTTTTTACGACCTGTTTTAATGTTGGAAATCAGGTTTCCAATCATGTAAATATCCATGGCTTCCTGAGAAAAATGCAGTTCACGACCACATTCTTTAATAAGTGCAACTCGGTCTGTTTCATCGTAAATCGAAAAGTTCTCTCTGTAGCCTAATTTATCAATATCTGCACGTAGAACACGAACTCCAAAAGCATGGAAAGTAGAAACTGTAAGGTTTTGCAGTTTTTTCTGGGTTAAATCCTTGATTCGGTCAGCCATTTCCTTTGCGGCTTTATTTGTAAATGTAAGAGCAAGAATCTGACTTTGAGGAATACCTTTATCCAGCATATGTGCAATGCGGAATGTTATAACACGAGTTTTACCGCTTCCTGCACCGGCAATAATAAGAATTGCACCGTCAGTTGTTGTAACGGCACGATACTGCTGAGGATTCAGTTCTTTTTTTAGAGTTTCAAGGTCTAACATAGGGACATAATATATCACGAAGTTTTATTTTTTCATAGTGAAGCAGTTTGATGTTTGAAATAATATATAAATAGATGTATAATGAATAAATTATATAAGGGAAATGTATTATGAATAGTTCTGTAAGTTCTTTTTTATCAAGACATAATTTTGTAAACCATGTAGATGTTTTATCTGTAGCTCAGGCAATCCTTGATGATATGCATAAAGGATTGAAAAAGGAAAAAGCTGATCAGGATATGATCCGTACTTTCTGTAATCCACCAGAGACTTCTGCAAAAGGAAAATCTGTAATTGTAATTGATGCAGGTGGAACAAACTTCCGTTCTTGTCTTGTTACTTTTGATGATGCTGGGGTACCAACAGTTTCTGAAATGGAAAAAACAAAAATGCCTGGTGTTGAAAAGGAACTTTCTAAGAAAGAATTCTTTGAACAGTTTGCCACAAATCTTGAGCATCTTAAAAATAAGGCTGACAGAATTGGTTTCTGTTTCTCATATCCAATGGAAATTAAAGAAAATGGTGATGGTGTTCTTCTTGGTTTCTCAAAAGAAGTAAAAGCGCCAGAAGTAATTGGAAGTGAAGTTGGAAAATGCTTGAAGGAAGTTCTTGAAGCAAGAGGATGGAACTCTATTAAGAGAATTACACTTTGTAATGATACAGTTGCAGCTCTTCTTGCAGGTGCTGCTTGTGCTACAGATGCAGACCGTTATTCTTCATATATTGGATTTATTCTTGGTACAGGTATGAATGCGGCTTATCTTCAGCCAGCTTGTGACTGCTGTGGTATTCAGAAACAGATTATTGTTTGTGAAAGCGGAAAATTCCTTTCTGTAAATCGTTCTGATTTTGATGTTGCTTATGCAAATACAACAAACAATCCAAATGCTTTCTGGCTTGAAAAACTTTGTTCTGGTGCTTATCTTGGACCTTTGGCCTGGCATGCTCTTCAGATGGCTGCAAAAGACGGTTTGTTTACAGAAAAAACAGCAGATGCAATCCTTAAAATGGATGTATTGACTTTGATTGAAATGGATAAGTTCCTTCATGGACCTTATAACAAAGATACAATTCTTGGAAAGATTGCTGCAGAAGTTGCAACAGATGAAGATACAGATAAAATGTTCCAGATTCTTGACTCAATTGTTGAACGTTCTGCACGTTATTCAGCTGCAATTCTTACTGCATGTTGTATTCAGACTGGAGCTGGTAAAAACTTTGCAAAACCAATCTGCATTCTTTGTGATGGTACAACATTCTTTAAAACATATAAAATTAAAGACCGCGTAAGTGCTTATCTTGATGAAGTATTAACAAAAGAATTGGGAATTAACTGGAATATTGTTTCTTGTGATAATGATATTACACTTGGGGCAGCTATTGCAGGTTTAATTGATTAAAATAGATTTCTGTGCGGTCCTTTGACAGGCTCAGGAACCGCACATTTTGTTTTTTGATGATCTTCGGATCCCTGAGCTTGTCGAAGGGTTAGTGGGGTTTTATGTCATTTAAAAAGAGTTTAGGAACATCTTTTGTTTTATTAATAATTATTCTTATACTTTTGGCAGGTGGATTACTTTGGTTTGATCATCTTGGAGTTGTCCATGTTAAATCGGTTTTTGCTCCTGTTTACAAAGTATTACATAAAGAACCTCAGACTTCCGTAACTGCTACACAGTCTAAACCTCTTACTGCAAATCTTGATGAAGACAGACTTCGCAAGCAGCGGGAAGCTTTAGATATTTTTAAAGAAGAACTTGATAAACGCGAACTTGATATAAAAGCTGCAGAAAAACAGAATGAACAGGTTTCTGCAGAGCTGGCAGAACGTGAAAAAAATCAAGAAGAACGTGAAAAAACATTTAACCAGACAGTAAAAAGATACGATGATAAGAATATAAACGTAGAACAGATTGCTAATAATCTGAACGGTATGAGACCTGAAGCTTCGGTTGCCATTCTTGTTGCAATGGATGATCAGACTGTAATTGACGTCCTTCGCAAGGTTGAAGAACTGGCTGCTGCAAATGGTTCATCTTCTATGGGTTCTTACTGGTTATCTTTAATGCCATCTGAACGGGCTGCTGAAATACAGCGTAAGATGATAAGTAAACCAGAGACTCTGGATTAATACCTCAGAAAGGCAAATCTTCTACAGTTTAAGGAGATTTGCCAAGTGTCATATCAGGCAATAACAGATATCATCGTAAAACCTGTTGCTCTGCAGGATTTGCAATTATCTAATACAGTTAAAGATTCTCCAAAAATATCACAAGATAATTCTTTTGCGGAATTAGTGTCATTTTATAAAAAAGAAGATACTGCAGACGTAAATGAATCTTCTGCATCGGAAGTTTCTTTTGAAAAGAAAGAAGTTTCAAAGGATGAAAATAAAGTAGAAGAAACAAAGTCTGAAGAAAAAGTAAAAAAAAATGATACTGATTCTGATAAAAAAGAAAAAATTGATTCAAAAAGTGAAAAGAATGAATCTGCAAAAACTAAGTTAGATAATCAGATCTCAAAAACAGAATCAGTTTCTGTGGATTCTGATAACTCTGAAAAAATTCAGGATAATTCTAAAAAATTATCTAAAAAAGATTTTTCACGAATGGAAGAAATTGCAGAAAAAGATCCTGTTTTAGATGATGTAAGCAAATTTGCAGTAAATATTCAGAATAATCTAAATGAAAATTCTGACGTAAAAGTTGAAAAAGAACTGAAAGTAGATGCTGAAATGATTTCTGTGGACGAGAATCAGACTTTAGCAGCTAACATTCAGATTAATTCAAATGTTGAAACTGATGCAAAAGATTTTAATTTTGAACGTCAGGAACCAACTGAAAAAAAACAGCTTACTTTGGATAAAACTGGAAAAATCACAGTTGAAGATCAGCGAACAGAAAAAGCTGAGGAAGTTGTTTTTGAAAAAAGATCTGATTTGAAAATAACAGACATTAAACAGACAAATGAAAATACTGCAGTTATGACTATGGATTTAAATCAGGATGTAAATGCTGATGTACTTTCACTAAATAGTCAGACAGCTTCTTCTAATGGTTCAAATTTCCAGGCTATGCTTAATAATCAGATTCAGAATAGTGCACCTGAATTTGTAAAAGCAGGAAATCTAATTTTAAAAGATAACAATCAAGGAACTATTAATCTTGTAATTCATCCAGATGATTTAGGAAATGTAAAGATTCACCTTTCATTAGATGGGAAAAATGTTACAGGACATATTACAGTAGCAACAAAAGAAGCTTTGCAGGTATTTAAAGATAATGCTGAAACATTGCGTGAGGCATTTATAAAAAGTGGATTTGATGGTGCAAGTTTTGATGTAACATTCAGTAATGGTGGAGCATTTAATCAGAATTTGGAATTTGCCCAGAAAAATGATGGGTCAGATATTTTTGCTAAAAATGTTTACAAAAATAATGGTGGAAGTTTAGATTCTGAACTGGAAGCTATTTTTGAAAATTCAGAAGATATTTCCAATTATTCTGTAAACATCATTGCATAAATTGACGATAGATAGATTACCGGGTCAAGGTTATCGGTGTAGTCCGGTAAATTAAACAGAATGTGTAACAAGGAGAAATGATGGAACTACTTAACACACAAATGTCAGCAAGTGAAAAACTGGCTGTTGAAAATCAGGTCAACAACTATAATAAAACACTTGTTCAGGAAGGAAGAAAAACTTCCAGTGAATTGGGAAAGGATGACTTTTTGAAGCTTTTAATTACCCAGCTTTCAAATCAGGATCCTACAAGTCCTATGGAAGATACTGAGTTTATTTCTCAGATGGCTCAGTTTTCATCTTTGGAGCAGATGACCAACATGAGTAATTCATTTACTAAAATGGCTTCTTTTTTAAACAGCTCAGAAGCGGCTTCTACATTGGGTAAAACAGTTGAGTTGAATATTGGTGATACAACCACTACTGGAATCGTGGAAGGGGCAACTCGTGGGGATAATCCACAGATTCTTGTAAACGGTATGTATTATAGCATGGATAAAATTGCAGCGATTTACGCTAACTAAATAAGAAAGTAAACAAAGAGGACTAAATATATGATGAGATCACTTTATTCTGGAGTTTCTGGATTGCAGAATCACCAGACAAGAATGGACGTAATTGGTAATAACATTTCAAACGTTAATACAAATGGTTTCAAACGTGGACGTGTAAATTTCCAGGATATGATTAGCCAGCAGTTAAGCGGCGCTGCAAAACCAACAGACGAGCTTGGTGGTGTAAACCCTAAGGAAGTTGGTCTTGGTATGACTGTTGCTTCTATTGATAATGTATTTACACAGGGAAACTTGCAGTCAACTGGTGTATCTACAGATATTGCTATTCAGGGTAACGGTTTCTTTGTAATGAAGAGTGGTGAAGAGTCTTTCTATACTCGTAATGGTGCTTTTGGTTTGGACCGTGACGGTACTTTGGTAAACCCAGCCAATGGTATGAGAGTACAGGGGTGGATGGCTGATGAAGTAAACGGACAGATGTTGGTTTCTACAGCTGCAACTCCAGAAGATTTGATTATTCCAGTAGGATCAAAAGATCCTGCAAAAGAAACAACAAATGTAAACTTTGCATGTAACTTGAACAAAAATACTCCTGAAATTCAGGAAGGTGCAAGTGCAGATGATATTTATAAAGGAACATGGGGAACAGAACAGAAGATTTATGACAGCTTCGGTAACGAACATATGCTTTCTGTGTCTTTCCGCCGTGTAGTAGGAAATCCTAACCAGTGGGAGGCAACAGTTGTAATTGATCAGGATAATGCTGATTATACACAGACTCGTGTAGGTCTTGGAACAACTGATGGAGTAGGTAACACATTCCTTGTAAACTTTGATAACTATGGTGCATTACAGTCTGTAACAGATACAGCAGGAAATGTAACAAATCCAGAAGGACAGATTGTTCTTCAGACTTCCTTCGCTGTTTCTGATGCAAATGCAGATGAAGAAGGTAATCCATATCGTCAGACAATAAACATCAACTTGGGAACAATTGGTTCTTTCAGGGATACAATTACACAGTCTGCTTCTAAGTCTACAACTAAGGCTTTCTATCAGGATGGATATACAATGGGATACCTTGATAACTTCAAGATTGATTCATCTGGTATCATTACTGGTGTATATTCAAACGGAACAAACCGTACAATCGGACAGATTGCAATGGCAACATTCGCAAATGACCGTGGTTTGGAAAAAGCTGGTGACAACACTTATGTAGAATCAAACAACTCTGGTATGGCTCGTATTGGTGAATCTGGTACAGCAGGAAAGGGTACTTTGATGGCAGGTGCATTGGAAATGTCAAACGTTGATCTTTCTGAACAGATGACAGATATGATTGTAACTCAGCGTGGTTTCCAGTCTAACGCAAAAACAATCCAGACAGCAGATACATTGCTTGAAACTGTATTAGGATTGAAACGCTAGTAAATAAGTAACCGAGTGCACTTCGGTTATGTAAATAAAAATTAAAGCCCTGAAAGATAATCCATCAATCTTTCAGGGCTTTTTTTTAGCAGGCTCATAAACCATTTTCAAAATATTCTATTGCTGTTTGTGATATGGAGTCAAAATATCAACAATTCTTTGTTTTTTGAATAAAGTTGCATAAGTATAAGCACTCATACCCATCATATCTTTAACATCCGGATCAGAACCATTCTCTGCAAGAAGTTTAACAATGTTTTCACGGTTAGCACCAACTGCAAGAATAAGGTTAGACTGTCCTTCTTTATTGATAGTATTAAGATCAGCACCTTTTTCAATAAGGTATTTTGTAATCTTTTCATTGCCACGCCATACAGCATCCATAACTGCAGTATAACCGCGGTCATCAGAAACTGCATTTAAATCTGCACCAAGATTCAAAATCATTTCAACAAATTCAAAATTATCGTTTCGGCAGGCAATGTTCAGCATTGGAACACCCATATCATCACGGGAATTAACACTCATGCCAGCTTCAAGGAATTCATTAACAACTTCAATCTTATTTTTAGCAATATAAGTTGCAAAACAATCAGATGTAAATGGAATACCTCTGTCCAAAAGCTTTTTCTTTGCAAGACGACGTTTAGCAGATTCTTCAAGTTTTTTATATTTCTTAGAAATATAACTTGTTATTTCATCAACATTATTTGTGAAGATAACATTATCTTTTGCAAGAAAATTTGTCTGAGTAAGAATTTCACCATTGGTTATGAGTGGAATACCATTCGCTGCAAAAAAACCAGAAAGAGCTGAGAAAATATTATTCAATTCAGGAGAAAGATCTTTTTCGTCAGTTATATAAATAATACAAGCAGCAAGATTTGTAAGGTTTTTCTTCTGCTTTTTGATTTCTTCAACATCTGTATCACAAAGGGTACATTTATTTTTTTTATCTAAATTAAGTAATGTAATATTAAATCTTTCAAAAAATATAATATTATCTGTAATCAATAACCACTGCATAATAGTCTATTATAAAATACAAATTTGTATTCATCAATAAAAAAATATTATTAGTTCTTATACTTGTGGATTGGAATTATTAAAGGATATAATAATCAATAATTAATTAAAACCTCATTTTTTTAAGGAAAACCTGGTGTTTAAAAAAAATCTTATATCAATCTTACTGTTTCTTGGCTTTCTGTTTAATGCATATTGTATTTCTAATGTTTTATATAATGATGAGATACATAAATATTCATGTATACATAAATCATATTTACGTCAGTTCATGTTATTTTTGCCCGATGGATTTGAAAAGCGTTCTATACAGGAAAGAATGGATGTCCCATTAATAATAATGCTTCGGCACCATTCATGGCCTGTTAAAGATTTTTCTGGATTAGACTGTAATAAAATTATTATTGAGTATTTTAATTCATTTATGAATAAAGAAAGGAAATCGGATTTTTATAATAATTTAATAATCCCTGAAGAACCAGATTTACTGGAAATATTTAAGAAATCTTATCCGGATATTGTCTTTAATTCTAAATATGATGAAAAATATGAAGATTGGTTGATAACAGTAAATATTGGGACAAAAAAATATGATTTCTATTGGAATAATGGAAGTATGCTTCCTGAAGAAGAAATGAAAAATAGAAATGAATATTGGACTCTTCTATATAATTATGATTATAAAAAGCCATTACTTGATCCTGCTGATTTTACTGATGAACAGATAGCTGCAATGAAGAAATTTGGTTCTGATGAAAACAGAAAAAGTAGTGCAGGTACTCCAATGTTCTTTTTTGATGCAATATATGATGGAAGTTCCAGAGCGTCTCTGGAAAAACACATTATTAGTGTTAGATTTTTAGGTTTTAATGTAAATGTTCATGAACGATTAAAAGATCCTTTAAAAAGAATTGAAAAAAGAATATATAATGCTGCAGAAAAGAGTTCAGATGTAAAAAATTTCTTAAATACCTTGAATAGTAATGGTGGTTATTACTGGCGTATTATTGCCAATACAAATAGAAAATCCTTTCATAGTCTTGGAATTGCCTTAGATTTACAGCCAAAGTCATATGATTGGAAGGAAGTGTACTGGAGCTGGGCAAAAGACAAAAATCCTGATGGATGGATGCTTACACCATTAAAAGACCGCTGGATGCCTACACAGGAAGTTATTGATATTTTTGAAGAAGAGGGATTTATTTGGGGAGGAAAATGGGGTATTTGGGATAATATGCATTTTGAATATCACCCTGAGCTGATTAATATGGCGAAATATAAAGAAAATGAGAAATAACTAAAGAAGTGATTATGAATCAAAGGAAAATAGTAAAAAAAAAGGAGCTGTCCCAAAAAGTTAATAACTTCTAGGACAGCTCCTTGGTAAAATGCTAAATTAATTCTTATTTAAGAACAGGAACTTTCTGAGCAATTTCTTTAACTGTTTCAACAGGAAGCTTAAGGATTGCTTTAACTTCATTATATCTCAATTCAAAAGTTTTATCACCATTTAAAACAGAAATAAGCTTGAATATTTCATCTACATGTTTTATTTCTTCATCAGAACCTTTGTACTCAACATTCTTGCGTTTTGACTGGAAGAACTGTGCTACAAATTTAAAATCACTTGTAAATTTGTTTATTGTTTCATCATCCAACCATGCAATTTCAAAGACGTTGATTTTATAATCACTGGCGAATGGTTTCAATTCATCTGGTAATTTTATACATTCAAGTAAAGTCTTAGGTTTGTTCCAGTGTTTTTCACCAAAGTACAGAACCAAAGTTATGACTGGATATCTTTGTTTTGTAGTATCATCAAGTAACTGCTGCTTATAAGAAGCTCCATCATAACTCATTACTCTAAGTGGCATATCTGCATCAGGAATAGTTTGATTTTCAAATCCAAGAATGGAAATACGGATTTCTCCATTCTTCCAGATTTTAGAAACATCTCTTTCCTGTTCATGAATTTTACCATCAACTTTTATCTGAGTAATTGTCCCATTTGTTTCCAGCTCATTTTCCTGAATCAAACGTTTTCCGTCAAATAAGAGTACGTTGACTATATCAGCGAATACATGCCTAAAATAGAAAAACCGTTAAAAAAAAGTTGCCGGTGGCAAGTTTTTTAGGTTTATCGAAAAATCGGCTCGCTCAATTTATTGAGCGCATTCCATGCTTCCAGCGTTTTTTCGGCTATTTCTTTTTCACCCATATAATTAATATAGTGAGTTTTTACAAAATCGTATAGGTAAATTATGGTACAATGTCTTTATGTCAGCAACAGAATAATATTTATGTAAAAAGTATTTGACAGACATTATTTTTAGTATATAATACTAATTGAGAATAAATCCTAATAAGATTTAAATACAACACTTAATTTTTAATGGAGAAA
>JAEDFX010000005.1 GCA_016297805.1 Treponema sp.
CTTTGCTAGTCACAACTTTGCCGGTAGCCCCTTTTGAAGTTCCAGATCTGTTTGACTGTGCATTAATTAATCCTACATTTTATTATTACGTCGCTGTTTAGGTGTAATGCCTCTGATTTTTTTGTATGTGCGGATAAAGTGACTGGCATCTGTGAAGCCTGTTTCCTGGCTTATATAGTCCAAGGTTTTATCTGTATAAAGAAGAAGGGTATCTGCTTTGCAGACTCTTATGAATTCAATATATTCTTTACAGGTTTTTCCAAATTGAGCTTTAAATTGTTTTGCGAAGTTTGAATAGCACATACCGCATTTTGATGCTAAGTCTTCTATATTTATATTTTCTGAAGAGTGGGCATCAATGAATTCCAGAACTGAAAAATCTTTTGTGCTGAACTGATCAAAGGTTGTCTTTGATGAGAAGTGGAAGCCCTGACGAAGCCAGATACGAATAAGCTCTGTTACAATCAAACTGATTGTGGAAGCGACTTTTATATCGTAGCCAAATTCTTTGTGCTGAGTTTCCCATATGCAGTTTTCAAAAAAAAGTTTTACCGGATTAAAGCGCAGTTCATGGGCTGTTATGAGATTTGGAGCTGTATTTTCTTTGTTTGCAGAGTCTAGAATTCGTGGAAGTTTTGGAGAACCTGGCGTTGTATTTGAAAGAATCATATCATCAAACTTAATTCCATAGAAAAAAGGTTTATTAGGATGATCTTCTTTTACCGGGTAATCAAGGAATGCGTGAATTTGTTTAGGGTGAAAAATTACCATATCACCTGGATTCATTGTGTATTGTTTACCATCGACTTCAACATAGAGAATTCCACTGACTAGATAAATCATTTCAGTGAAATAATGCCAGTGTGGGCGCATCTGCTTAAAGTCACCGGAAAAGGCCTGGAAGGGAGCATTCAAACTGTCGCTGTATTCAAATAAATCATCCATAAGAAATCCTAACTCTCCTGTCTCTAATTATATAGAGATTTGTACAATTTTTCATTGCTTTTTTTATACCACGATAATTGATGAAATGCTAGACTAAATCCAATGAATAAGTGTTTATTCTTAAGATTGAAAAGAATAGGTGAGGATATGAAGAAGAAAAATGCTTTTTCATGGATTTGGTCCTATGTAAGAAAATATCGTTTCTTAATGGGAACTGGATTGTTTTTAAGTGTTATTGTTGCGGCTGTAAATATGGTGAATCCACTTATTACAGGAACTATTGTTGATAAGGTAATCCAAGGCGGTCAGCATGAACTGCTATTTAAGTTGATTTCCATAATGATTATTACAACTTTGGGAAAATCAATTGTTCGTTATACTTATCAGGTCATTTTTGAGCATTGTTCTCAGAATGTAATTCTTAACATGCGAAGAGATTTGTATGCACATGTTCAGAAACTGGACTTTAGCTGGTACGATGGAGCTCCTTCAGGAAATGTAATGACATTGCTTACTGCCGACTTGGATAAGGTTCGACACTTTGTTGCATGGGTTATTTATCAGATTCTTGAGAACTGTTTAATATATATTTTTTCAATTTTGACTCTTTCTTCTATCAACTGGAAACTTACAGTTGCGTTCCTTGTAATAGCACCTCCTGTTATTTTCCTTGTTCAGAAGTTTAAAGTAAATATTAGACCTTCTCATATGCGTGTTAGAGATCAGTTTGCTGTATTAAATACTCGTGTTTCAGAAAATATTGAAGGTAACCGTGTTGTAAAAGCTTTTGTACGTGAAGGATATGAAATCGAACGTTTTCAGACTGAGAATGAAGGCTATAGAGATGTTGCAGTAGACAATGCTGATATTCGTGTAAAGTATACACCTTGGATAGAAGCTCTTTGTGGTATTTTGCCAGTAATTCTTATTATGTTTGGTGGTTATCTTGTAATAAAAGATGAAATGACAATTGGTCAACTGGTAACATTCAACGGTTTGATGTGGGCTTTTACTCAGCCAATCAATATGTTTGGTAACCTGGTTGATAATACACAGAACTTCAATGCTTCTGCTGATCGTTTATATGAATTGCATTGTACTGAGGCAAAAATTGTTAATAGTGAAAAACCTGTAAAAAGAGATACTCCAATTGTTGGTGAAGTAGAATTCGATCATGTAAGTTTTGCATATAAGGGAACTCCAGTTCTTAAGGATATTTGTTTTACTATTCGTCCTGGAATGACAGTTGGTATTCTTGGTCCTACAGGTGCTGGAAAATCAACAATTGCCAATCTTATGTGCCGTTATTACGATGTTTCTGACGGTGAGATTCTGATTGATGGTATTAATGTTAAGGATTATGACCTTCAGTATTTAAGAAAAAATATTGGAATTACAATGCAGGAAGCATTCCTGTTCAGTGATACAGTTGAAGGTAATATTGCTTTCGGAAATCAGAATACAACCTTTGAAGAGGTTGAGAAGGCTGCTGAACTTGCCCGTGTAAAAGATTTTGTTGGTGATTTGACTGATGGCTACGACACTATTGTTGGTGAGCGTGGTGTAGGTTTAAGTGGTGGTCAGAAACAGCGAATTGCTTTGGCCAGACTTTTCCTTGCAAATCCAAAGATTATGATTCTTGATGATACAACTAGTGCGGTAGATAACGAAACTGAATATAAAATTCGTCAGTCAATCAAGAGTCAGAGTAAAGGTCATACAAGTTTTATTATTTCTCATAGAGTTTCTTCTTTTGAAAACTGTGATGTTATTCTTGTATTGAAAGATGGTCAGCTTATTCAAATGGGCAGTCATGAAGAACTGATTGCTGCTGATGGTTATTACAAAACTGTTTATGAAGAACAGAATGAGGCATAATTATGGCAAGAAATAAATTTGATGCTGATGAAGAAATTGAACAGAAAGTAAATCCAAGAATTATTTTAAGATTATTCAAGTGGATTAAACCTTTTTCAAAATGGATGATTTTGTCTTGTGTACTTATGCTGCTTTCTGCTGCAATTTCACTTACAAGTCCATATTTAATTCGTATGGCAATTGATGATGCTATTCCTCAGAAAAATTTCAGAATGCTGGTAATTATTTCTGTTGCATTAACATTATCTGTATTGATAGTTCGAGTTTTACTGGCACAGAAGCTTAAGATTATGACTCGTGTTGCTCAGAAAATTATTGTAAATATTCGTGAAGAAGTATTCTCTAAGCTTCAGGCACTGCCATTTACATATTTTGATTCTCGTCCACACGGAAAGATTCTTATACGCGTTGTAAACTATGTAAACTCCCTTTCAGATTTGCTTTCAAATGGTATTATTCAGCTTATTTCAGATTTGTTTACACTCATTGTAATTATCTGTTTTATGCTGGCAATTGATGTAAAACTTACTTTGGTTTCTATGGCCGTTGTTCCAATTCTTTTTGTTGTTTTGATTGCTATGAAAAAGAAACAACATGAAGCCTGGAAACAGGAAAGTTATAAACGTTCAAACCTTACAGCTTATCTTTCGGAAACTTTGAATGGTATGAAAGTAACTCAGAGTTTTGCTCGTGAAGATGTGAATCAGGGAATCTTTGAAGGTCTTTGTAGAACTTGTAAAAAAGTTTGGATTCGTGCTGTAAATATTAATAATATTATTTGGCCAGTTGTAGATAATCTTTCTACTTTTGGTGTAGCTCTGGTTTATTTTATAGGTATCAGCTGGCTTGGTAAAACTGTAACAATTGGTACTTTGGTTGCTTTTGCAGGATATATCTGGCGTTTCTGGAACCCAATTCAGAATCTTGGAAATTTCTATAACTCTATGGTTACAACAGGTGCTTATGTAGAGCGTATTTTTGAACTTCTTGATGAACCTGAAGATATTACAGATCGTCCTGGAGCAAAAGAACTTCCACCAATCCGTGGTCATGTTCAGTTTGATCATGTAAACTTCAGTTACGAGCCTGGTAATCCTATTTTGAAGGATGTTGATTTTACTATTACTCCGGGTATGTCTGTGGCTATTGTTGGACCTACAGGTGCTGGTAAAACAACAATCGTAAATCTTTTGAGCCGTTTCTATAATCCAGATGACGGTAAGATTTTAATTGATGGTCTTGATATTCAGAATTTGCAGATTAAGTCTATTCGTAAGCAGGTTGGTGTAATGCTTCAGGATTCTTTCCTGTTCAGCGGTTCAATTATGGAAAATATCCGGTATGGACGTCTGGATGCAACTGATGAAGAATGTATTGGGGCAGCTAAGACTGTGCAAGCTCACGACTTTATTTCCGCTTTCCCAGATGGATATAATACTGTTTTAAGTGCAAATGGTGGCGGATTAAGTCAGGGACAGAAACAGCTTATAAGCTTTGCCCGAGTTCTTTTAAGTGACCCACGTATTCTTATTCTTGATGAAGCTACTTCTTCTGTAGATACTCACACAGAAAAGGCTCTTCAGAAAGGTTTGGGTGAACTGCTAAAAGGTCGTACAAGCTTTATTATTGCCCATCGTCTTTCAACAATCAGAAATTCTGATATAATCTTCTATGTTGGTCACGGTGAAATTGTTGAACGGGGAAATCATAAAGAATTGATGGCCTTGAACGGCAATTATGCTGATATGGTAAAACAGAAAAGATAATAGGTTTTAAATATCTGCTATTCCCGTGCCAGCCCCAAGGGAATATTTTTTATAACATGAAAATAAAATGAGGTTTATATGAAATATAAAAATCCAGTTCTTAGAGGAATGTATCCTGATCCTAGTATGTGTGCTGCAAATGGAAAGTTCTATATGGTATGCTCAACTTTTCAGTATTTTCCTGGTGTGCCTGTTTTTGAAAGTGAAGATTTGATTAACTGGAAACAGGTTGGAAACTGTCTTACAAGAAAAAGCCAGTTGTTGCTGGAAAAAAATGATACTAGTTCTGGTATTTATGCTCCAACTATTCGTTTTAATAAAGGCCGTTTTTATATGGTTGTTACTAATGTAGAAAATATTGGTAATTTCTATGTTTATACAGATGATATTTACGGTGAATGGTCTGAACCAATAAAAGTAGAGCAGAGTGGAATTGACCCTTCCTTATTTTTTGATGATGATGGTAAAGTTTACTTTATATCCAATGGTAATGATAAGGACGGCCGAGGCTATATTCAGATGAGTGAAATTGATATTGCCACAGGAAAAAAGCTTTCTGAAAATGAACCATTATGGTATGGAACTGGCGGACGTTTTATTGAAGCTCCACATATGTATAAATTCGGAGATTATTATTATCTGTTAAATGCAGAAGGTGGAACTGAATATGGCCATATGGTAAATTATGCCCGTTCTAAGAATCTTAAAGGACCATATGAACCTTGTCCTGCAAATCCAATTCTTACAAATCGTAATATGGGTGGTTATCCATTGCAGGGTGCAGGACATGGTGATATTGTACAGGCTGCAGATGGTACCTGGTGGTTCTGTCATCTGGCATTCCGTCAGACAGACTTGTATATGCCTTATCATCACCTTGGTCGTGAAACCTGTATGGAACCGGTTGTCTGGAAAGATGACTGGTTCTACATTGGTACTCCTTATACCAAAGCTGAAGATACTGCTTGTGGAATGGTTGTTGGAAATGGATATAATGAAAAACAGGGCTACGGACAGGCTTTACTGGAAGTTGAATGTCCTGAAAATCATACTTTTACTCCACAGAATTTAAGCTTCGAGAAAACTTTTGAAAATATGTCTGTAGAATTAAACTGGAATTTCATTTGTAATCCAGATGAAAATAAGTACAAGCTTGCTGCAGATTCTTTTGAATTGCGTTCCGGTGACCTTACAATTGATACAAAAAAAGGAAGTCCAACTTTTATAGGTACTCGTCAAAGTGAATTTGATGAAACTTGTGAAGTTGTTTGTGAATTGAGGAATCTTCCAGTTCTTGCACAGAATAATGAGAATCCAGGTCAGGCAGGACTTACTGCATATCTGGATCCAAGCCATCATTATGATGTATATCTGGAACAGCGTGGCGATGATACTTATGCAGTTTTAAAGGTTACTATAGGCCCTGCTAGCTGTGAAAAAAAAGAAGTATTGCTTAAAAATTCAAAGGCAGTATTAAAAATTACAGCGTCATCTTATGGATATGACTTCTTTGCAGATGATGTTCATTTAGGTTCAGCTGATACAAAATACCTTTCCAGTGAAGTAGCTGGCGGTTTTACAGGTGTATTCTGGGGCTTGTATGCTCAGAATGGAGCTTGTGGAAAATTTACACAGTTCAAGGCTACTCACAAAGAATAATCATACTTTTTCATTCAATTTCCACCTGATTTATGTTAAAATAAAGTATAACAAAATTGGGTGGGACTTATGAAATTTCTTCATCTCTCTGATCTCCATTTAGGAAAACGGGTAATTGAATTTTCTATGCTTGAAGATCAGAAATATATTCTTAACGAAATAATAAAAATTGCAGATTCTCAAAAAACGGATGCTGTTTTAATTGCAGGAGATGTTTATGATAAAGGAATTCCTCCCTTGGAAGCGGTATCCTTGTTTGATGATTTTTTGAACCGACTTGTTGAACGAAATCTTCCTGTATTAATTATAAGTGGTAATCACGATTCTCCTGAACGTATTTCATTTGGTTCTAATCTGATGAAGAAAAGTGGAGTATATTTTTCATCTGTTTATAATGGAAATATTGAGAAAATAATTCTGAATGATGATATAGGACCTGTAAATTTTTATCTTCTTCCATATCTTAAGCCATCCTATGTAAGACAGTGTTTCGCCGAAGAAAAAATTGATTCCTTTAATGATGCTGTAAAAATGGCGCTGTCTAAGGTTGATGTGGATAAAAGTCAGAGAAACGTTTTACTGGCTCATCAATTTGTTACTGGAGCTTCAACCTGTGAATCTGAAGAACTGTATGTTGGTGGTTCAGAAAATATTGATGCTTCACTTTTTGATGATTTTGATTATGTGGCACTAGGACATTTACATGGTCCTCAGAAGATTATAAAAGAGAATGTAAGATATTGCGGTTCGCCTTTAAAATATTCTTTTTCTGAATGCAGTCAGAAGAAATCGGTTTGTCTTGTAGAACTGGGAAAAAAATCGGAAGTTAAAATTGATTTACAGGAGTTAAAACCTTTACGGGATATGAGGGAAATCAAGGGCTCTTATGATGACATCATGCTTAAGAAAAATTACGAAAATACCAATGTAGAAGATTATATCCATGTGACTTTAACAGATGAACAGGATGTGCCTGAAGGTTTTGGAAAAATCCGGTCTGTTTATATAAATCTTATGAAACTGGATTATGATAATGCCAGGACAAGAAATAATAACGAAATTGAAACAAAGTTTGATGCTAAACAGATAAAGCCTACAGATTTGTTTGAAGGTTTTTTTGAACTTCAGAACAATAAAAAAATGGATGAGGAACAAAAATCATTTATAGATTCACTTATTGAAGAAATTTGGGAGGAAGAAAAATGAGACCTCTTAAAATTACTTTAACAGGCTTCTGTTCTTATTCAAAAACAACAGTTATAGAATTAAGCAAGTTTGGTTCAGCCGGTCTTTATTTAATAACTGGAAACACAGGAGCAGGAAAAACTACAGTTTTTGATGCAATCACTTTTGCTTTGTATGGAGAAGCCAGTGGAGACAATCGTCAGGCAACTATGCTTCGTTCCAGCTTTGCCGGTCCTGAAACACCTACAGAAGTTGAACTGGTTTTTGAGTTGGGAGAAAAGCAGTACACAATAAAAAGAAATCCAACTTATCAGCGAAAAGCAAAAAAGGGTGATGGACTAACTATAGAGAATGCTAATGCCGCTTTAACAATGCCGGATGGCAAGATTCTTGAAGGAACAAAGGCAGTAGATAAAAAAATAATAGAACTTTTAGGAATAGATAAGGCTCAGTTTTCCCAGATTGTTATGCTGGCTCAGGGAGATTTTCAGAAATTGCTTACGGAGGGAACAACAGCCCGACAGGAAATTTTCAGAAAGCTTTTTAAGACAGATAATTATCAGAAGCTGCAGAAGAAGCTAAGTGAAACAAGAAGCAGTCTTGGTGCAGAAGTTTCCAGACTTAGTGCCAGTTTAAATCAGTATATGCAGGGAACTGTTTGTGACAGTAACAGTTGTTTTGCAGAAGAACTTGAACAGGCAAAAACAGTGGAAATGGATTGGACAGAAAAAATCAGAATTCTGGAAAAGGTAATAGATTCTGATGAGACTTTACAGGAAAATCTGAAGAAGGAAAATGAAGGATTCCAAAGTGCCTTAAGTGAAGCAGAAATTGCTCTGTCTGAGGCAGAAGGTCTTTTCAAGGAACAAAAGCTTTTAGAAGAAAAAAAGAATCAGACTCTTCAGCAGGAAGAAAAGGTAAAACTTCTTGCATTGGAGCAGAAGAATGCTGAAGAAGCCCTAAATGATAATGAAAAAAAATCTGAGCGGGCAACTTTAATTTCCAGTACTCTGGAAAAATATGATTTGGTAGAAAATAAGACAAAAGAATTACTTTCTGTGAATTCCCAGATTTCACAAAACTGTTCAAGAGAAAATCTGCTTGTGGAAAAAATTGAAAAAGATTCTCAAAAGCTTTTGATTCTTAAAAATGAACTGGCAGAACTGGATAAATCTGGAGAAAAACGTGGGGAACTGACTTTACTGGAAAATCAAACCCAGACATTAATAGAAAAACTTGAAAAACTATCCTCTGATAATCAGAAATATGAAAAAAATGTACTGCAATTAAAAAAAGCACAGGAAGAATATTTAACTGCAGGAGAAGAGGCACAGACTGCAGAAAAGGAATATTTACATCAGAATAAATTATTTCTTGACGGGCAGGCTGGTATACTTGCAGAAGATTTAAAAGATAATGAACCATGTCCTGTTTGTGGTTCTGTTCATCATCCCTCTCCTGCACAGAAGACTCTTTTTGTGCCAACTGAGGATGAATTGAAAGCTGCAAAAGAAAAGGCAGACAAATTAAGTAAAACTGCTTCACAAAAAAGTGAGTCAGCATCAGTTTTAAAGAAGTCCTGTGATATGCTGGAAGATGTTATAAGGGATTCTGTAAGTACCTTGTTTACTGAAGCTGGGGAAAAAATTACAGATTTATCTTCAAAAATCAATGAAGAATTAGGTGCCAGTAAAAAGAGACTGGAAGAAATTCAAAAAGAACTGGCAGCAGAAAATAAGAGAGCATTGCGACGTCAGGAGCTGCTGCAGATACTTCCTGAAAATGAGAAACTGATAGAAGAAATGAAGCAGCAGCTTTCTGCTGTTCAGGTTTCACTGGCAGGTGCTAAGGCAGAAAAAGATGGGCTGGAAAATATTCTGATGGACCTTAAGAAGGAACTTGAGTTTGAGACAAAACAGAATGCTCTGGCACAGATAGAAAAACTGCAGAAAGAAGTTGATTTTGCAAAGCGAACTGCAGAAACGGCCCGTAGTAAATATGTTGAAAACGATAAACTTTTGTGGCAGCTGAAAAACAGTGTTCAGGAATTGGAGACACGGTTGTCTGGTCTGAGCACAATAGATTTTGATGGCTTGCAGAAGGAAAAGGAACATAGATTACAGCTGGCAAAAGATTGCAGTGAAAAAATAAATGGAGTTTTTGCGAGAATTCAAAATAATAAATCGGCCCTGGATAACATTCGCCCAAATATAGATACTCTTTCTAAGCTTGAAAAAAAACTGTCATACGTTACAGAGCTTTCTAATACAGCTAATGGAATGCTCGGTCAGAAAAAAGCAAAGGTTATGCTGGAAACCTATGTTCAGATGGCTTATTTTGACAGAATTATTGCCCATGCCAACAAGCGGTTTATGATTATGTCTGGTGGGCAGTATGAACTGATTCGTAAAAAATCTGCAGACAATGCCCAGAGCCAGACTGGCCTTGAATTGAATGTAATAGACCATTATAAAGGCTGCCAGCGGGATGTAAAATCATTATCTGGCGGAGAATCCTTTGAAGCATCCTTGTCTCTGGCCTTAGGACTTTCAGATGAAATTGCAGCTACTGCTGGTGGCATCAGAATTGATACTATGTTTGTTGATGAAGGTTTTGGAACTCTTGATGCGGATACAATTCAGAAAGCTTATAACGCTCTTGCTGCTATAACAGAAGGTAATAGACTTGTTGGTATTATTTCCCATGTGGATTATCTGAAAGAAAAAATAGATAAACAGCTGGTAGTTACTAAATTGCCGGAAGAGGGCAGTCTTGTAGAGATTAAGCTTTAAGGTGTAATATAGATTATGAATGTAAAAGAATTTCGTGCAGCCGCATATTTAAAATCTGCAGATTTGAATAAGGATGAAAATAATAATCTTACAGAAAAAACTGTTAAAAAAGCAGTTTTTCCTAGTTTTCAAACAAAAGAACAGGTGCAGGTTGTACAAAATCAAAAACAGAATCAGTATGAGAATCCACTGGTAAAAACACAGCAATTTGTAAAGCCTGTGCAAACAAATAATCAACAGTTGGAAAATGCTACAGATTATCTAAAAACAGGTGGACTTTTAAAAGTTCCTGTAGATCAGCCAGCTCCAGATGGAAAAGATTCAGTTTATCGTCGGGTTGCAAAATTCCTTCTTTTAATTGGTGAAGATGAAGCAGCAAAAATTCTTCCTCATCTTTCGGAAAAGCAAATAGAAAAAATTATTCCGGAAATTGCTTCAATACGTTCTGTAGATAAAGACGAAGCTGCTGTAATTCTTGAGGAATTTAACGGTCTTATGGATAAGGCCAGAGAGCAGGGTGGTGTTGATACTGCACGGGAAATGCTGGAAAAAGCTTACGGAAAAAACCGTGCAGAACAGATGCTGAAAAAAGCTCTGCCTCTTGAAGGGAAAATTCCTTTTGTTTATTTAAATGATGCAGATAATGAACGGGTTTATCAGCTTATAAATGATGAAAATGTTGGGGTTCAGTCTCTGGTGCTTTCTCATCTGGAGCCAAAAAAAGCCGCTGCAGTAATCAATCTTATGAAGCCTGAAGAAAAAAAAGAGGTAGTATTAAGACTTGCTAAGATGGAGCCTGTATCCCCCGATTTGATTCACCGGGTTGATGAGGCAATGCACGAAAAATCCCTTAATATGACTGTAGAAAAGGCAGAAAATATAGATGGAAGAAATGCTCTTGCCCAGATTCTTAAAAAAATGGATATAGGAACTGAAAACGATATTTTGGGATATCTGTCAGAAGATGATCCGGATTTGGGACAGGATTTGCGCAGCCGGTTGTTTACTATTGATGATGTAATCAAAGCGGATGATAAATTTGTACAGCAGAAGCTTAGAGAAATGACAGAAGTTGATATTTCTTATTTGATTGCTGGAAAATCCGATGATTTCAGAGCTAAAATTCTGAATAATATTTCTTCTGGTCGCCGTACAGAAGTTCTTGAGCAGGAAGAAATCCTAAAACCAATGCGTCGTTCTGACTGTGATAAAATTACTGCTGAATTTTTCAGTAAGTTGCGCAGAGCGTATGAAGAAGGTCATCTGATTATAAAAGATAGAAATGAGGATACTTTCCTATAATATTAAAATTTAAATACTCATATAATCCACAAAGAGGTTACAGCAATGTTCGATTTTAAAGATGCAGCAAATATTGGAAAATCATACAAAGGGTTTACTCTCCTTTCTATTGATGATTTGCCAGATTACAAAACTCAGGCAGTTTTTTTACGTCATAAGCGTACAGGTCTGGAAGTTTATCACATCTTAAAAGAGGATAAGGAAAACCTTTTTGCATTTGCATTCCGCACCCTTGCAAAGGATTCAAAAGGTGCTGCCCATATTATGGAGCATTCTGTTCTTTGTGGAAGTGAAAAATATCCTTTGAAAGAGCCTTTTAATACTCTTGCCAGTACTTGTTTAAGCACATTTTTGAATGCCCTTACATATCCAGATAAAACAGTATATCCTGGGGCCTCTGTTGTTCGTGATGATTATTTTAATATGATGGATGTTTATGCAGATGCGGTATTCTTTCCAAAACTGGATTATTCAACCTTTATACAGGAAGGTCACCGTCTTGAACTTGATGAAAATGAAAAAATGAGTATTCAGGGGGTAGTTTACAACGAAATGAAGGGGAACTATTCCAACTTCCAGCAAATTGCCTTTTCTGAAGTTGTACGAAACATGTTTCCCGAAAGTTATCCTGCTTTTGATTCCGGCGGAGATCCATTGAATATTCCAAGCCTTACTTATGAAGAATTTCTGGATTTCCATCAGAAGTTCTATAATCCTGATAACTGTATTCTTTTCTTATACGGCGATATTCCTACAGAAACACAGCTGGATTTTTTAGATGAACGTTTTATGTCCAGAATCGAGAAAAAATATAACTGTACTAAGGATGTGGAAAACGGAGACTCAAAACTTCCATTAATAAAACCGGAAATTCTGGAGCTTCAAAAGCTTAATTTTATTGATGAAAGTAAGACTATAAAATCAATTGCACCAGAAACAGGTTCAACTGGAAACTTTGTTTGTATAAACTGGTATTCTGGTTTAAATGACATGGAAAAATATTACCTGTCTCAGGTTTTAAGTGGAAATGATAGTTCTCCTTTGGATCATGCTCTTAAGGAATCAGAACTTGGAGATGAGGTTTCCACAGGAAATTTTGGCCAGTATAGTCAGGAATTCTTTACCGCTGGAATGTGGGGTGTAAAAAAAGGTAATGAAGAAAAGGTTTTTAAACTTATAAAGAAAACTCTAAAAGAGGTTTACGAAAAGGGTGTTTCTCAAAAAGATATTGATTCGGCAGTAATGGGAATTGATTTCAATCTTCGAGAGGAAAACCGATATTTTGGACCATATTCCATTCAGATTATGGAAAAGGTGTTAAAAGGATGGGTGCGGGGCGATGCCTGTGGAAGTCAGCTTACACCTATAAGTTCATTTGAAAAAGTAAAAGAAAAAATCCGCACAGACAAGGATTATACAAAAAATCTTATAAAAAAATATTTCATTGATCCAGAAGTTGAGGTCCGTTTTGTTATAGAACCCTCATCTGAATATTTTGAAAAAAGAAATGCTGCAGAAGCTGAATTAATCGAGAAACTGGGAAAAACTGTTGATAAAGAAAAACTTAAAAAAGATTTGGAAACTCTTCATGCATATCAGCAACATGTGGAAACTTCTGAAGAAACCAGCTGTATACCTTCTACAAAATTAAGTTCCCTTGATCCGAAAGTGGAATATGGAGAAAATGAACTGCAGTTTGTAACAGGTTATGATGGAAATAAAGTTCCTTTATTCATAAGTAAAGAAGAAACAAACGGTATTTTCTATCTGGATGTTCTTTTTCCTTTTGATAATCTTGATACAAAATATTTTAAACATATGTCTCTGTTGGATTTCGTTCTTACAAATATGGGATGGAATGGTAAGAAATGGGATGAATGTATTGCTCAGGCTGCCTGTATCGCTGGAGATGTATGGGGTTCAGTGTACTATGGAGGAATAAGTGATGCTCCAGAGTGCCTTGCTTTTGCAGAAAAGTATAAAGAATATAATTTCTGTGGACGTCAGTGGATTGGTTTAGGTTGTAAAGCTCTTACTAGTATGGCCGACGAAACTTTAAAACTTCTTACAGAAATCACTACAACCATGAGTTTTGATGATAAAAAACGATTGAACAGCCTGATTCAGGATTTAAAAGCAGATAAGAAAACAAGTATTGTTTCTGCTGGAAGAGATTATACTGTAAAACGTGCAAGTGCATTATGGAATGAGAATAATGCACTGCAAGAAATTCTTTGGGGAATTTCTCAGCTGGAAACTCTTGAAGGTTATACAAAGAAGAATTTGAATCAGACTTTGGAAACTTTGAAATATATTTATTATGAAAGTCAGAAATCTGGTGGAATAATTCATATTACAGCAGATGAAGAATCTCTTAAGAAGATTCTGCCAATGCTGGAAGATTTTGCAAAAAATACAAAAATCACAAAGCTGTTACCTGGAAAAAAGCGAACTGTAGAAGACTATAAGCCATATATTTCTCAAAGTGAGGATATTAATACTTCAGATATTCAGCTTCTTAAGGTTGATACCCAGACCGGTTATGCAGCAGTTGTTACTCCAGCATCAAAATATCTTACAAAAGAAAGTGCTGCAGAATTAATTTTTACTGAATGGATGAGTAATCATACATTATGGGATAAAATTCGTACTACTGGTGGTGCTTATGGTGGTCGTGCATATATTGATAATGTAGAAAGTAAAATTACATTCTTCTCATATAGAGATCCTACACCTGGTAAATCAGTGAATGTTTATCTTGATTCATTAAAAGACCTGTGTAATAAGAATATACCTTCTGAAGAGATCGAAAAAACTATTGTTTGCTGCTATGGTGATGCAATTGTTCCAGTTTCTCCTAAAGATAGAGGTCATAATACCTTTGATGGAATGCTTTATGCTAATCCACAGAGTTTAAGACTTCTCAAGGTTGAGAAGTTGCTTTCGGTAACACAGAAAGACGTTGCAGAGGCATCTGAACGGTTGTATGAAGCAGCAAAAGAAAATTGTTATAAAGCAGTTTTCTGTGATAAAAAGGATAATACTGTTGGCAAAATTATACATATTCCGTTATAATATTTATGTTTAACTTGGTTATTAAGGAGTTTATATAGTTATGGATAAGAAAACAAAGAAATGTATTCAAATGATGCGGGATTTAGTTTCTGATGTACAGGGTGCTCCTTTCCCAGGTCCAGATTTGAAACCTGAATTGTATGAAATCTGGTACGAACATGCACAGAGAGCTGCAGTCGAGTGTTTTGAATATTTGAATGCTAATTTTCCAGAAGAACAAAAGGATTTAGATAAAACAATAAATAAATTGTTTAATTAAGTAAAAAGGATGCTTCTTAAGACGCATCCTTTTTTTGTCTGCTAATGTTTTTATATAAAATGCCGAAAATATGAAGGAAGAAAGGTATTTTTGAGACATGGCAAACAAAAATAAGGTTTTAAAAGATTATAAATTTGGCCTTGCAGGAAACAAGAAGAAGTTAGGCGTTAACTATTTACGTTATATATTTAATGGACTTGAAGCTTCATCTGGTTCAGAACAGATGTTCTATGTAGAATTAGAGATGATTAATCCTACAATTTCTCCATCAGAAGTCGTTTTGGGGTTTAAACCAAGAATAAATCTTTCTGCAGATGATTTACAGTATGCTCTTGCAGGAACTCAGGCTGCTAAAAATATAAATACAGAAACAATCGTTCAACCCTCATATTGTGCTATTAGAATTGGTATGTTGGGAAATAATCCAAAGCAAATTTGCTATTATTTTTCAACAAAAGATATGATATATAGTGCAAAACCATTCCAGATTGATATTAATAATAAACTGTTTACAGAAAATAAAATCAGTGGATTTTTATCTGTGTCGCAGGAAGAAAAACTTGCTCATCCTGAATTATTTTCTGATGACGGTTATGTGACCTGGGATATTTCTTATGAAGTAGATGATGCAATATTAAACGGATACAAGAAAAAGAATATTCGCTGGTTCCCTTTTGGATTAAATACACTATATACAGGAAAAATTAATTTTGATGGTGTTGATTATATTGTAGACCCAAGAAAATGCAGTGGCTATATTGAAAGATATTGGGGCGAAACATTCCCTGCAACCTGGTTCCATATATCATCTGCAAATATATCCAGCGTTATTACTGGCAAAACACTACAGAATTCATCATTCTCTGTTCAGGGAGTTTTTGAAAACAAAGTATCTTTTATTGGTAAATTTGAAGATTTAAAGCTCGAGCTTTGTGCTGATACTTCCAACCGTCAATATTCTGTGGTATGGGATTGTACTCAAATGCCAGAGTGTGAAAATATCGATGAAAATCAGTTGCATTGGTCAGTAAGTTTAAATAGCAAGCTTTGGATTATTGATATTGATATTTACTGTAGAATCAAAGATTTATTCAACCGTTCACTTGAACTTCCTGAGGGTAAGAGAAAAGTTCTTAATCTTCTTGAAGGCGCTTCAGGAACAGGGGAAATAAAAATTTACAAACATATTGGAAATACACTTGAACAGATTGAACATGTAAAACTTGTAAAAACAATCTGTGAATTTGGTGAATCCGAAGAAAGTAATATTTAAGTTATATGTACCTAAAAATTGAACACCGCAGGAAGTTTCAACTTCCGAGGATGTGGAACAGAGATGTCAGTCATCAGCGTATCACAGATACACTGATGACTGACATCTCTGTTCCGCTTTTTCTGAACATTCCAGATTTGTTTGACTGCGCATTAATTAATCCTACAATTTAATAAAAAAACTTGCCGAAGCTTATTTTCATTATTACTTTAATAATGAAGGTGATGCTTATGAATTACGAAAACTTTACAATCAAAACACAGGAAGCTTTGCAAGAAGCTTCATCAATTGCCAACAAAAAAGATAATTCAGAAATTGGTGCAGAACACGTACTTCAGGCTTTGCTAGAACAGCAGGATGGTTTAGTAGCTCCAATTGTAGAACGT
Source organism: Treponema sp. (assembly GCA_016297805.1). Taxonomy (GTDB): domain Bacteria; phylum Spirochaetota; class Spirochaetia; order Treponematales; family Treponemataceae; genus Treponema_D. Next base: position 16,521 of record JAEDFX010000005.1, read on the forward strand.
ATTGGTGTTCCTTCTTTTGAATTACTCAAAAACGTAAAAAATCTTATAGATTCAAATCCAAAAATTTCTGGAACTGCTCAGGTTTATTTTTCTTCAGAAATGCAGAAAATACTGGCAAAAGCAGAAAACGAAATGAATGCCTTGCATGATCAGTTCCTTTCAACGGAGCATTTACTTCTGGCTATGAGCGAAAGCAATGGCCGTACAGGTGATCTGCTTAGAAAATCTGGAATAAATCATAAGGCTATTATTGAATCATTAAAAACAGTTCGTGGAAATCAAACTGTAGATAGTCAGGATCCTGAAAGTAAAACCCGTTCATTAGAGAAATACTGCCGTGATTTAACAGCTCTTGCACGTCAGGATAAAATCGATCCTGTTATAGGACGTGATGAAGAAATTCGTCGTGTAATGCAGGTATTGTGCCGTCGTACAAAAAATAATCCGGTTATTATAGGTGAACCGGGAGTAGGTAAAACTGCCATTGTTGAAGGATTGGCCCGTCGTATTGCCAGTGGTGATGTTCCTGAAAGCTTAAAAAATAAAAGATTACTGGCCCTTGATTTAGGAAGTCTGGTTGCAGGTGCAAAATTCCGTGGCGAATTTGAAGAACGATTGAAGGCCCTTATTACAGAGGTGCAGAAATCAGAAGGTCAGATTATTCTTTTCATTGATGAACTTCATACATTAGTAGGTGCAGGTGCCAGCGAAGGCAGTATGGATGCATCCAATCTTCTTAAACCAGCACTAGCCCGTGGTGAACTTCGTGCTATTGGTGCTACAACTCTTGATGAATATAGAAAATATATTGAAAAGGATGCTGCTTTGGAACGACGATTCCAGCAGGTATACTGTGCAGAACCAACTGTTGAGGATACGATCGCAATTCTCCGAGGACTTCGTGAGAAATATGAAATTCACCATGGAGTTCGTATTGAAGATGAAGCTCTTGTAGCAGCCGCAACTCTTTCTAATCGATATATTACTACAAGATTCCTGCCAGATAAGGCAATTGACCTGGTTGATGAAGCTGCCAGTCGTCTTAAAATGGAAATTGAAAGTCAGCCTACTGAATTGGATCAGGTTGAAAGAAAAATGCTTCAGCTGCAGATTGAAAAACAGTCTTTAAGCAAGGAAGAGGATGAGGCCTCTAAAGAACGACTTCAGAAGCTGGAGAAAGAACTTTCTGAAATAACTGCTAAAAGAGATGCAATGAAACTTCAGTGGCAGAATGAAAAAGAAACTATTGATAAAAGCCGTGGAATAAAAGAACAGCTGGAGCAGGCTCGTTTTGATGAAGAAAAGTTTACCCGAGAGGGAAATCTTGCAAAAGCCGCTGAATACAAATACAGCATTATTCCAAATCTTCAGAAGCAGCTTGATGATGCATTGGAAGCTGAAAAGCAAAAAGAAGATTCTGGACGGGAAAGCTTGCTTCGTCAGGCTGTTACAGAAGAAGATATTGCCAGAGTTGTAAGCAGCTGGAGTGGCATTCCTGTTGCAAAAATGATGACAGGTGAAAAACAGAAGTATCTTGAACTGGAAAACGTTTTACATAAAAGAGTAGTTGGGCAAAATGAAGCGGTTCAGGTTGTCAGTGATGCAATCCGTCGTAATCGTTCTGGCCTGAATGATCCAAACAGACCTTTGGGCAGTTTTATGTTTATAGGTCCTACAGGTGTTGGTAAAACAGAACTGGCAAAAACTCTGGCAGATTTCCTGTTTAATGATGAAAAAGCCCTTACGCGTCTTGATATGAGCGAATACATGGAAAAATTCAGTGTGACTCGTCTTATTGGAGCGCCTCCAGGATATGTCGGTTATGACGAAGGCGGTCAGCTTACAGAAGCAGTTCGCCGCAGACCTTACAGTGTGATTCTTTTTGATGAAGTTGAAAAAGCTCATCCGGATGTATTTAATGTGTTGCTCCAGGTTCTTGATGACGGACGTCTTACAGATGGTCAGGGTAGAGTCGTTGACTTCAAGAATACAATCATAATTATGACAAGTAATCTTGGAAGCGATCTGATTCTTGATGCAGCCTTGAAAAATGAACCATTAGATTCCGTAAAATCAAAAATAAATGAACTTTTACGTCAGACATTCAGACCAGAATTTTTGAATCGTATTGATGAAACTGTAATGTTCCAGCAGCTAAGTAAGGATTGCATTGGTTCAATTATTAAGATTCAGCTGGAAAGGGTTCAGAAACGTCTTGAGGACAGAAAGATAACTTTGGACTTTGATGAAACTGCAATCAGCTTCCTAAGTGATGTAGGTTATGAACCTGAAATGGGTGCAAGACCAATAAAAAGAGCAATTCAAACTTACGTTGAAAATCCACTGGCAAAAGAATTGCTGGCAGGAAATGTAAAGGAAGGTGATGTTGTAAAGGTAGCTGCAAAGAATGGGGGATTAAGTTTTAATAAATAATTTTTTAGTTGTAGATTTATAAGTGAATAGATTGTCGGGCTAAGCCCGACAATGACTATGTCACTCCCGTCCCAGACACGGGAATCTATATCATATTAGAACTTAACCCTAATATCCTGCTTACAAACAAAAGTTTCACCAGGTTTTACTTCGTTCAAACCGATTTTGTTTTCCCAGATGTGATCAGTATTTTCTGTGTCAGGTAATCCGTGCCATGGTTCAATACAGACAAACTGTGGAGCTCCATTTACATTCTGCCAGATCATACAGTAAGGGAATCCTTTAGATTCAATAGAAATAAGAGAGTTATTTTTCTTATTACGAAGTCCAACCCAATTAGAAGTAAAATTGCCAAACAGGTGGCCATTACCAAAACCTTCTGCTGTTAATGGAATAATACCTTTTTCCGCTTCTCCATAAACAAAAGTTGCAGGAGTTTTTCCATCGGCTTCGGTAATGATATATCCGTCTGGATTACATTTTACTCCTGTAAGAGCTTCGTGATTTTCAAATTCAACTACATAATCAGAAATCTGTGTGCCTGGTGCATCTGTATTACGAGGTGCTGAAAAAGCTGTATGAGTTCCAATACCAAAGCGGAAAGGCTTTGTATCATTGTTATTTACAGTCATTTGCCAGTTTAATCCATCATCAGTAACTTCGTATTCTGTTACAAGAGAAAATTTATATGGATATCGGTAAGTTGTATCTTCGCAGTCTGTAAGTTCAAAACAAACTTTTGTTGGTTCCTGCAAAATTACCTTTGTATCAAGATTGCGGGCAAAACCGTGATTTTTTGTATATTCACATTTTTTACCTTCAATCATAAAGTAGCCGCCAAGACATCGGGCTACAAATGGAAAGAGTAAAGGAGCATGGTTTCCCCAAACTGATTTGTCTCCATTCCAGATTAATTCTGTGCCATCATCTTTTTTAATAAAATGCTGAATCTCAGCACCAAAAGAATCAATTTCTGCCCTAAATTTGTTATTTTCAATAATTACAGTCATTTTTTTCTGCCTCTACTGCAAGTATAAAAACATTCAAAAGATTATACAATCCTACATTTTATTTATAAAATATGTTATTATTCTTTTATGTTATCATATCAACACGCATTTCATGCAGGAAATCATGCCGACATTTTAAAGCATTTTGTTCTTACATTTGTACTTAATTCATTGAATAAAAAAGATAAGCCATATACTTTCTTTGATACTCACTCAGGTAGTGGTCTTTATGATCTTTATGATAATCGCATACTAAAAACTGGGGAAGCTGAAAAAGGAATACAAAAGCTTCTCTCTAAAACATCAGATTTTCCTGAAGAGATGCAGATTTATATAAATCTTGTAAAAGAATATTCAAAAAAAAATCTCTATCCTGGAAGTCCTGAAATTGAACGTCGTTTAGTAAGAGCAGGGAATTGTTTGATTTTATCTGAACTTCATCCACAGGAAATAGAAATTCTTCGAAATAATATGAATCATCCGACCGTTGCTCCAGAAACTAAAGCAAAAATTCAGATTCATAACAGAAATGGTTGGGAAATGATAAAAGCACTTACTCCACCTCCTACAAAGAGGGGAGCTGTTCTGATTGATCCAAGTTATGAAGAAACTCAGGATTATATTGATGCGGCAAAATACATTACTGAAGTAAACAAGAAATGGAGTAACGGTATAATTATGCTGTGGTATCCTCTTTTGGCTCATAGAGAATCAGATATTACAGTAATGCTTGAGACAATCCTTGAAAGTGCCAGAAAAGTAAATCCAAATGTGGAAACCTGTAACCTGCAGTTGTGTGTATATTCAAAAGATGAAAAAGATTTACCACGACTTTATGGAAGCGGAATGCTGGTAATTAATTCTCCATGGATGCTGAAGGAAAGTGGAGAAAAAATTATAAACTTTACTAGAAATGTAATCGCACCCCAGTTTCAACAGGGAATGCAAGTCTGAATATTCCATTTTGTAAGTCAGAAGATATTGGCATTACAAAATTTGGGTTTATATTTAGCTGAACATAATATTCAACATAGTTATCGTAAAAAAGCCAGTTCATACCAGCAAAAAATCTTGGACCTGCCTTTAGAATAAAGTTAGAGTCTAAATCCATTAGCATTTTTACAGATACACCAGCACCAGAATAAAGATTCCATGTATTTTTAATCTGATAATCTAGAAACCAGTAATCAAAAAATCCTGATATTCCAAAAATAAATTGTGAGTTATCCACGCCGGCATCAAGTCCAAATCCAAATGCTGCAGGAATACGGAACAACTTTATAGTTCCTGTAAGATTACCGATTGTGTTATTCATAAAAAGACCAGATTCATTAATATCAACTGATGGTGAAACACCTGCTTGAACACCTGCTCCTAATGAATATGAGTTCATTGTAAGAATAAACAATATAGATATACTAAGAATAAATTTCTTTAAACAAGAATTCATAAAATCTCCAGTTTATTTTTTATTTGAAAAGAAATCTGCAATCTTCTGTAATAAATGCTTGAAGAATAAGAAAATACGATAAAAGAATCCAGGATTACGGAGTCTCTGTAGTCGTTTATATCCTTCCATAAGTTCCGTATCTGTAAATTCTTTGCGCTGATTATTTTCTTCAATCTCCATTTCCAGCTGTTCAACTTCTGTCAGATTATCAACAATATTGGCATTTATAGAAGTCCATCCAAGCTGAATAGCAGATTGTAATCTTCGTTCTCCGGCAATAAGTTCATATTTACTGTTTAATGTAATAGGATTCAAAAGCCCATAGGTACGAAGACTGTCCTTCAAATCCTCTAGATTTCCTAAATCTTTACGAACACGTTTTTTAATTTTAATATCCTTTATTGGTACTAACATAATAAAACCTCCGTAAAAAGTAATTAATCCATTAAATAGTTATAGTCATAATCCTGATTCTGAGGTATTTCAGTCTCTTCATATTCTTCTTCAGTATATTCGTATTCTTCGGAAGGAACATAATCTGCTTCAAGGAAGTCAAGATTGAAGCTTAAAGGTGTTGTATCGAATACAAGATTCATTCTCTGACCAGATTTATACATTTCTTTTTCAAGTCGGCTTATTGCTAAAGTAGAATTATATGATATTGAATGAATAGGACAAAGTTCAGTTGGCTGAGTTCCTGCAAGATACCACTGTGTAGTCTGATGATCTCCACATGCCTCTGTAAGAATCATACCGCTTTCAGAACATACAGTACATTCAATTACTCCTTCAAGAGGCTTATTCCAGTCTTTTAGTGGTAAATCCTCGTGAATTTTGTCAAAATATTCACCCCAGGCAAATCCTGCAAGTGTAGCACCTGTAATATTAAGACCAAGAGATTGGCCAGGCTTATCAAAACCAAACCAGAATGCAGCTGCATAATAAGGTGTGATACCACAAGTCCAGGCATCAGCCCAGTTCTGTGTTGTACCGGTTTTACCACCAGCAGGCATTGTATATCGGTTTTTATTTTCATCACGATAGTTGAAGTGCCATTTTTGAGCACCTAAAGTACCACCATTGTTTACAGTCTGTTCAAGAAGCTTTGTCATTACAAAAGCAGTCTGTGGCGAAATAACCTGAATAGCATCACCTTTTGCAGCCTGTTCTTTGCGTATATCAAGTTCTGGATTTAAGATAACGTTGCCGTTCTTGTCTTCTACAGTTCTGATTGCCATTGGAGTAATAGCTTTACCACCATTTGCAAAAACAGCATAAGCTCTGGCCATTTCAACAGGACGAACAGAACATACACCAAGACCTATAGGATATCCAGGTACAAAAGCTCGTGAAGGCAATTCTTCTTTAGAAATACCAAGAAGAGCTACGGCACGAGAAATAGCTGCATCAAAACCAATTCCATCAAGAACTTTAAGAGATGGAACGTTCATAGAATGGGTAAGAGCATACCATAGAGAAACATTTCCTTCCCATTCACCCTTGAAGTTTAATGGAATATAAGGTTTTCCATCTGATGTATGGAATACAACAGGAGTATCAGAAATCTGTGTTGTTGGAGTAAATTTTCTTGAATCAATTGCAGCAGAGTAGTACAAAGGTTTAAAGGTTGAACCTGGCTGAACTTTTGCCTGAGTAGCACGAATAAACTGATTGTCAGAATCAAACTTGCTTCCACCAACCAAAGCATCAATGTAGCCGTTTTCGTGATTCAAGGAAATCATAGTTCCTTCAATTGTTGTTTTTTCATCTTCCTGTTTTGAAATTGCTGTGGCTCGATTAATAATATTAACCTTAAGTTTATCTGTGCCAGTCATCAGTGAAACAATGTCAAGAACTGGATTGACTTTATTAACGTAAGTATTATTTGCAACAAGCTCAGCTCTCTGTTCACTGACTTTAAGGGAAGGAATATTAAAAATAAGAGAAAGCATTTCTGTCATTGGAACATATGTATTAAATGCAAGATTTGACTTTGTAGAATGTTCTTTTTTATAACGGATATTTGCAGTCTCAATCCATTTTTCCATTACAGACTGTGCAATCTGCTGGTGCTTAAGATTCAATGTTGTATTTACAGTAAAACCAGATGTATAGATATCATCAGAACCATAAATCATATTTCCAAGTTCACGACGTACATATTCACTAAACCAAGGTGCTTTATCATCGCGCATCATATAAGCGGAGGTAGAAGTTCGGGTGTAATCAAAATTAGCCCAATAGTTTTCAAAAGATTCATCCGCTTCTGCCTGAGTAATGAAGCCTGAATCTACCATTGCTGTCAGTACTCCCTGCTGACGATCCATTGCTCTGTTAGGATGATCGAATGGATTATAGAAAGCAGGGTTAGAAAGTTGAATTACAAGAATTGCAGCTTCTGCAGGGGTAATTTCTGTAGCATCGTGCCCGAAATAATATTTTGAAGCGGCATTTACACCGTATGTACCGCCTCCAAAGTAGATTTTATTAAGATATAATTCAAGAATTTCGTTTTTAGAATAACGCCGTTCAACCTGAATAGCCCACCAAAGTTCCTTCAGTTTACGGGTATAAGTCATATCTGTACGGTCACAATAAAGTGTACCAGCAATCTGCTGTGTTAATGTAGAACCACCACCAAGAGAAACACCTGTCAATTTACCTACGACAGCACGCATTACAGCTTTAATACTGAAGCCGCTGTGAGAGAAGAAGATTCTGTCTTCTCGTGTAATAAGTGCATCTACAAGATGCTGTGGAAGTTTCTGATATGCTATAATTTCTCGTTTTTCATCAGAGGCGAATTCTGTAATAACTTCACCGTTTATATCCAAAAGCTTTGTAGGAAGTGCAGTGTCGAATTCCGTAATATACTCTGAGTTTTTTATATTTATTGTTTCCGAAAGTGCCCAGCCTAAGAACAGACCTAGAAGTATTGCATTTATAAAAAGAAACGCAATAAAGACAATTCCAGATTTTTTAATCTTAATCATATCCTGGTATTATAGTTAAAAACGACTATAGAGACAAGGCAAAAAAAAAGGCTCGGTCAAAGCCGAGCCATGCCCATCAGGCAATCGGGAACATGGGTGGGAGGGGAAAATGTTCCCGATATATTTATTATCGACCCTGGGTCCCGAAATCTTTAATTTAAATTTTAAATTTTTTATTATTCTTCAGAAATTTGTAAATCAAGAGAGAAGTTTGCTGTATAGGTTTTCCCTTTGATGGCAGAAATGCTTCTTGTGATTTCATAATCACCAATTGAGAATTTAATTTTGTGATCACCTTCAGAAACAACAAATTCTTTACCAAAAACAGTACAAGGTTCGTCATCTAGCAGAACAACAGTACCTTCAGGAGCGGTAATCAACAGGGTAGGTTCAATACTTCTAAGTTCTACAGCTACTTCTGTTATTTTTGCCTGATCTATGCGTACAGTTCGTACTTCAGTTCTGTAAGATTCAGAAATAACGGTAATATTGTGGATGCCCGTATTAAGCAGTAATTTATCTTTTTCTATATCTACAGGATTGTCATCAATATAAACAGTACAAGGAAGAACTTTATTCTCATCTTCTGATTCATGAAGTTTTATATTCAAAAGTCCTTTGTCTTTCAAAATAGGTTTTACAGTAATAGGAATAATAGCATTCATAGTTTCTTCAGGAACTCCTTTCATAACAGGCTGTAGTCTGAGAAAAATGATATTATTCTGAGGTTCTATTACATTATCTACTTTAGTTGTGTATTTATTAGACTTTATTGAGTTTTCTTTTGAAACTGGAATCTGCAAAACCCAGGAAAGTTTTCCAGGTAAAGTGCTTACATAAGCTCTGGTTCCTGAATAATCAATTTGGGAAGGTTTTGGTGTTGGATTTATATTTGCATAAACAGAACAGGCAACTGAATCCATCCAGTATGCAACTGATTCAGGAATATCAAATTTAAGTTCAAGCCCCTCAATGAAAATTCTATCTTCAGGAAGAGATATGGCAAGTGCATCTGTTATTCCCAGCTTAACTGTATTTTCTGATGTAGTATCCTGAGCAACTGGAATGGAATGTACTTTACTTACACGGAATGTTTCTGAATTTAATCCCCATGAAAGCAGCATGAAGGCAAAAGAGAAAATGAACTGTTTTTTCAGTAGTTTTTTCATTAATCTTCCAGTCTAAGTTTTAATCGCGGATCTTCTGCTTTACCACCCTGACGGATTTCAAAATGCAGATGAGGTCCTGTTGCTTTACCAGTCTGCCCAACATAACCAATTATGTCACCTTTTTTTACATACTGGTAACGTTCAACTTTTATTTGTGAAAGATGTGCATATACACTGGTGATTTTTCCCTGATCATGACTCAGAATAATGTAATTTCCAAATTCAGGGTCTTCTGATATACACACAGATGCTGCACCATCTTTTATGGCATATACAGGTGTTCCTTCTGGAGCCGCCATATCAATACCATTATGATTTTTCATTTCTCCGGAAAATGGATTTTTTCTCTTTCCGAATTCTGAAGAAACAATAAATGTTTCTTTTTCAAGAGGAAGTCTTAGAGCTGAATCCAAGAAATAGGCTCTTTCCGTTGCCTTAAAGCGTTTTCCCTGCAGAAATAAATAATCTCTCCCTTTAATATTATAACATAAGGTATTTTTTGTTAAGGTTTCATCCCTGTAATTTTCTTGTAAAAGAATCTCTACAGAATTAATTCCACGGTTTTTTGCAATAAAAAGACCATTTACTGTAGGTAAAATAAAAGTTCTTCCTTTTATGTTGTCCTGAGCATTTTCGATTTGATTAAGAGTTGCTAAAGTTTCCTGAGTGATGCAGCATCTGGCCGCAAGTCCCTGGAATGTAAAATTTTCATTGTTTGTATAAGAAAAAAACATGTATTCAGGTAATCTTCCTGCACTTATAGCCTTGCTGTTACTTTCTATAATAGATTGATATTCTTTATAAACAACATTTGCACGTGATGGAGAAAGACTTTCTATAACTGGAAGTCTGTCCAGCTCCAATGAAATGGACTGTTGATTTTGAGACTGTGCATATAAAGAAAAAAAAGAAACGAAAAGAACTATATGTGATAAAACTTTTTTCATATTAGTACCATAAAAAAAGGGGCCTCTATCGCTAGAAAGCCCCTCTTGTTTTGCTTTTTCAAGCAAATTATTCTTCAGCAATAGCTTCTGCTGGACATGAAGCAGCACAAGAACCGCAGCTGATACATTTGTCTGCATCAATAACGCGTGCTCCAGCACCTTCTGAGATTGCTCCTACTGGACAATCAGCTTCACAAGCACCACAGTTTACACACTGATCAGAAATTTTAAATGCCATTATATGCTCCTAGGAATTTAATTTATATAATAATACAGCAAGATTTTTTCTTTCGCAACATCTATTTGAATAAAATGATGTTGTATTCTATAATATTGGTATGACTAAGAAAGAAATCGCATCATATATTGATCACACATTACTTGCTCCAAATGCCGGAATTAAACAGATTATTCAGTTGTGCCAGGAAGCTTGCCGTTATGGTTTTGCTTCTGTTTGTGTAAATCCAGTTTACGTTTCTACATGTGCAACAGAACTTGCTGGTTCAGGGGTAAAAGTATGTACTGTAGTAGGATTTCCTTTGGGTGCTACTACAACTGTTGATAAAGCTAATGAGGCTGTAAACGCAATTAATAATGGTGCTGATGAAATAGATATGGTAATTAATATTGGTGCCGCTAAAGATGGTCGTTTTTCAGAAGTTGCTACTGATATTATGGGGGTAGTTGATGCCTCAAAAGATGCTGGAAAAAAATTAAATAAAAATATCATAGTAAAGGTTATTCTTGAGACTTGTCTTTTAGATGATAATGCAATTGTATCTTGTTGTTTATGTGCAAAAAAAGCTGGTGCTGATTTTGTAAAGACTTCAACAGGATTTGCAACTCCAAAGGGACTTGATGGAAATCCTTTACCAAATGGTGCCAGTGAACATCATGTTAAACTTATGAAAGATACTGTAGGGCCTGATATGAAGGTGAAAGCTTCCGGCGGTATTCGTTCTGCAAGAACTGCTGTTACTATGCTGGAAGCCGGTGCTCAGCGAATTGGTACTTCCAGCGGAGTAAATATTGTGGACGCCTGGGATGAATCAACTCAGATTGTGATGTCCCGATAAAAGTATAGCGTATTGTTTTCCACTTTAAGTTTAATTTCTTTCGCATCATGCATTATTGAAATGTAGGATTTTACTGTAGAGCTTATTAAGGCATACTGAGTTAGGCTCATTTTAAGATTGTTTTTGTCAGCTACAAATTTTATTATTTCTTCTGCAGTATGTGTTTTTCCATCTTTTAAACTTTCCAGAATGCACATTCTTGTGGATAGAATTGCTATTTTGTTTAGCTCGGCTGTTTCCTCTATGTTTCTCTTCAAAAAATCTCCGTGACTTGGTATGCACCATAATATATCTTTGATAGAGCATAGTTTATCCAGAGATTCCATAAACATAACTGGATTGATGATAAGTGGAATCCAATAGTGTCCGATTTCTCCTTTTGGAAAAATATTATCACCTGCAAAAACTATTTTTTTATTTTCTGCTGTTGTAATAATGATTGCCAGGGAACAATGACTGTGGCCGTGCAATTCCATAAAAGAAATCAATCTGTTATCAGAGAGGGTGATAGTTGTATTTTCTCCAATAAAATCATCAACATAAGTTTCTTCAGGCTTAAAATACAATGTTCTTAATTCATGAGGAGGGTAGCCGCCCCATAAGGTTGTACATTGAATCATTGGGGTTTCCATACTTCCCTGCTCATGTTTTGCGGCAAGAATTTTGCAGTTAGTTTTTTCTTTCAGAAAATTATGACCACCACAATGATCTGCATGAGCATGAGTAGTTAGAATAGCTTTTATATAAAACTTAGTACCTGTTTGCTGAAAAAAATCAGTGATTATATCAAAAATGTATTCACTGTCAATTTCTGTAGCACCACTGTCTACAAGGTAAACTTCTACGACTTCTTCCAGTTTAGAACAAATTACACCAACATTTGTATTTCCCGGAATGACATATACTCCATTATCCAATTCAATCATTTTTGCAGAAAGATTACCCATAAAATATTTACTCCAAAAAATAAGGTGTGCCTGTAATAAGCACACCTTGTAAGTCAAAATCAGAACCTTTGTTTTAAATTAGAAGTTCTTTGCTTTTGAAATATCCTTAATTGTATAGTTGTATTTGTGCTCGTTGATTGTAAATTCAACTTTTGTTCCAACTTTCTTATCAAGAATAGCACCACCAAATGGTGATTTGTAAGAAATAATGTTGTTGTCTGGATCAGATTCCCATGGACCAAGAATTGTGTAAACTTCGTCTTTTCCAGATTCGTTGTTTGTCAAAGTTACAACTGTACCGAAAGATACAATAGCTGTTGTACTTGTTGTTGGATCGAATACAACTGCAGTATTGAGTTCTTCCTGAAGCTTTGTAAGGCGAAGGTTGAGCATATGCTGCTGTTCCTTTGCAGATTTGTATTCCTGGTTTTCCTTCAAGTCACCCTTAGCCTTAGCATCAGCAACGTCTGCAGCATTTGCAGGAATTTCAACATTCTGAATATGTTCAAGCTCAGCTTTCTTTTCAGAGAGTTTCTTAGCTGTTACAATCATGCCCTTAGGCTGAGTTGTCTTTTCTTCAGATACACGGAACTTAAAGTCTGGGTATTTTTCAAGAATCTTATTACGAGAAAGAAGCTTGTAAGATGGATCCATGTCTGCAACATCATCAATGAGTGTGTACATCTTCTTAACGTTTTCTTCATCTTTAGAGAACATGTAATCAAAGATTGCACCGCTATCAAAGAGAAGGGATGTAGCAACCTTATTGATTTTTTTATTTTCTGTAGAATTAACATGATTGTTAATTTCATGGAATGTAAGTTCAATAATATCAATAAGAGTAATAAGCTGTTTTTCGTAAGGAATATCAGCACCCTTGAACCATTCTTCATTCTGACATTCTTTGAAGAAGAACAATACTGTTTCGCGATAATCTTTATAAGAATCAAAAGCTTTTTTAGCCAGTTTCTGTGCATCAGCAACATAACCTTCTTTAATCAAATCAATTAAAAGTGCTTTGTCCAAAACTGTTGGGAACAATGTAATGTACTGTTCATTCCAGTCTGGAAGCATTTTGATAGCTTTAAGGAAATCAGCTTTAAGGTGTGTATTTTTTGAATCCTTAAGAAGTGAATAGATTTCACGTGGATTTTCGATTTTACTGTAAAGTTCAGCAAAAGTATATTTTACAGGGAATGCAAGCTGTTTGTTGATTGAACCAATGTACTGAACAATCAGATATGAAGCTAAAACCTGTTCTGTAACTTTAGAAATGTTCTTTAAGTAACCTGTGAAATAAGAGTACATTTCAGCGAAATATTCGCTTGTCTGATCTGTCATTTCATTGTTGAAGAACTTCATGAGAATATCAACACGTGCAAAGAACTGTTTCTGTGCTTTGAATTCGTTAGAAAGTTTTTCTTCTGGAGTAATATTTCCGTCACGAACTGTGTACATAGAAATATCGTTTGGATTTACACCAAAGCTTGAATCAGATTCAAGAATCTTCTTTGCTGCAGAGTTCCATGATGTCCATTCACCAGCTGTAAGAATTGCAGGAACAAGTTCAGCTTTAATGCGTTTGAAGTCGCAGTTGTTGTCAAAACTCTTGATGATAGTTTTGAGAGCCCAAACTTTATCGTCTTTAACACGTTTTGCAAGTTCATCCTTCTGGCTTGTAGCTTTAAGAACCCATATATGATCTTTTGCAAGTGGTTTAAGAGCTGTAACAGCCATAGAAAGCTTCATTTCTTTTATGCCGGCAACTTTACCAAAATTGATTGTGAGAGTGTCATTATCCAGCTTACGAATAATACCAACACCCCAGTTTCTATGGAATACGAAGCTTCCTTTGTCAAAAGCAATATGTTTTTCAAAGTCGCTGATAGCTTCAAATACGTTTCTGTAACTCTGTGTAAGGTTAGAAGAACGGATATAGTCTTCCAGATGACTGTGTCCTGCATATTTACCGCGGAAACAGTCTGCAATTTCTTTTCTTGCCCAGTTGTCTTTTGGTTCAATTTCAAGATTCTGTTTAAGAATGATGATAGCCTGATCCCATTTTCCGTTTTCTTTTGTTGCTTCTGGTTTGTATGCAGTATAAAGTTCCTGCATCAAAGTTGTTGTTTTCATATCTCCCATTGTCTTAGAGATTTTTCTTCTAAGAAGCTGGAAGTAATCAAACTCATCTGGAATATATTTAACAAGTTTTGTCCAGATTTCTTTTACAGCATTGTAGTTGTTTGCATTGATGTAACGGAGAATTGCTTTTTTGAAATAACCGATTGCAGATTCTGTATCACCAGCTGATTCATAGTGTTCTGCAAGAAGCTTTGCAAGGTCAGCTTCTTCGAAATCAATTTTTACAAGAGTTTCGTAAAGTTCCCAAACTTTGTCATTTCCTTCTGCAAGGTAAACTTCTGCAAGTGTTCTCAAAGCAAACTTGTTGTTTGGATCATCTGCAAGGATACTTTCACAAAGATATGTAACAATGTTTCCTTTGTGGTTATTCTGGAAAATATCAACTAATGTTATAAGTGAAGAATTATCCAAAGAACCTTTCTGCAAATCAAGGATTCCGCAGATGTAAAGTGCAATGATACTGTCTTTTGTATGAGAAAGATGTTCCTGACAAATTGCATAAACTTCTTTCACACAGTTCTGTGCACGTGTCTGTTCAACAATGTTTGCAAGCTCTTTCAAATTGTTCTGTGTGTAATTACCAATTGTTGCACGAGTCCAGGTTTCTTCTTTCAGCATGTCCTGAATCGACTGAATTAAATCTGCCATTTTATTACTCCTTGAGTGGTTATTTTATATACGCTTCGTATATATTAGAATCCAAAATCTTAATTTTTAGTAAAACATCACTAATCTTAGCTGGATTCTCTTTAGCTAAATCATAATGATCCATAAGCCAGAAATAACAATTTAGCAATCGTGGAATAAGAATCTCACTGTTACAGGCTGGATCCTTGAATTCATTTTCCATTGCATAAATATCTTTCTTTAAGCGAGCAACTTCCTGAGAAGTCAACTCTCTTTTTATATTCAATACTCCTGTAAGAACTCCATAAACTGGAATCCAGTACTGAAGTGGTTTTCCTGAATATCCCTTACTTTTTGTTTTTTCAATAAGGCACTTGATAAGTTCAGAATCCAGAAAGTCCAGATCGATGTTAGAAGGATCTGTAAAAAAAGCTTCCCGGAACAGAACTTTACCAAACTTGTCTTCTCCGCAGAGAGAATAACAATCTGCAAGTTCAGCTAGAACAGAAGAGAGGTTAGGGTAAATGTTGTTTGCTTCTGTAAGATGTGTTCTGGCGTTTTCAAAATCTCCAAGTTTTTTGTAGCAGATTCCTGCCTTCTTGTAGATTTCGGCCCGTTGAAACGCATCTTTTTCATCAAACAGCTTTTTGAAGCTTTCCAGAGCGTTTCCAAAAAAACCATGCTGAACTGCAAAAAGAGCAGGTTCGTAGGTTTCTTTTTCGCGGGAAATGTATGCCTGAAAGTTTTTCCATTCAAGCAGTAAATTTTCGCTGCGCTCGTATGAATCCTCAATTCTGTTAATTCTAATAATGGAATCAAGCCAGAAAATGCAGCATTTATTTGTATAAATCAACTCTTTTGAATCCAAATCGTTTTCGAAGAGCGAACTTATGATTTTCTGCGCTTCTAAAGGATTTCCTTCTTTTAAGAATTTTAGAACATCCTTCATTTTTGCTTCTGTCTGAATTTCCATAATGCCTTAGTTTTGATTTTATACAAGAATTAGGGTGTTAGTCAATAAAGTTAACGAAAATTGGGACAAAATATATACAGCGAAAGTTACAATCTGTCAAGCATTTTTTTTATTTTTAATTATTTCTCTTCATGTTTTATATCATTGTTCTATATTATTATTGTAAATGATACAAATTTTTGGTATTTTTATTTCATTATGAAAATACCAGCTTTAGCACCATCACTTTTGTCTGCTGACTTCAGCAGTCTCGAAAAAGCAATTAAACAAATTGAAGATAATAATGGAACTGTCGTACATATTGATGTTATGGACGGTCAGTTTGTGCCAGAGATTACATATGGACAACCTGTAATCAGAACTATCAGAAAGCTTACAAAGCTTCCTTTTGATGTGCACCTTATGGTTGAAAATCCAGAAAATCAGATTAATTCCTTTGCGGATGCGGGGGCAGATTGGATTACTTTCCACATTGAAGCAACAAATCATTCTCATCGTCTGATTCAGATGATTCACGAACGTGGTCTTAAAGCTGGCGTTGCAATTTGTCCTGGAACACCAATATCTTTACTGTCGGAAATACTGGAATCTGCCGATATTATATTAGTGATGACTGTCAATCCCGGCTGGGGCGGACAGAAAATTATTCCATCATGTGTAAAAAAGGTAGTGGAGTTGAAAAAGCTTAGAGAGGAAAAAGGTTACAATTATCTTATCTCTGTGGACGGCGGAGTTAATACAGAAACTATTTCTTCTGTAAAGGATGCCGGTGCAGATGTAATTGTTTCTGGCTCAGCTTTCTTTAACAACACTCTTAAGTGGAGTTAATTTCCTTTATGAAGAAAAATATTGCAGTTGCAGCATTATTAGGTATTCTCTCGTTTACAGGTTTTGCATCTGAATCAGCCCAGATGGCTTTTGTTGAAGGTTGTAAATCTTATTCTCAGGGGGATTGGACTTCTGCAAAGTTCATGTTGAAAAAGGCAGTTTCTTATCCTGAAAATCTTACGTCAGATACATACTATATGCTGATTTCCGCAGAAGTTAATGCTGGTGATGATAGAAGTGCTTTGGACGACTGTAATATTTATCTTGAAAATTTCCCAGACTCTATTTATTACCCTCGAATTTGTTATCAGAAGGGTAAGGTTTTGTATAATCTGGGAGAATATGAAAAATCCATAATTGCCTTAAGTGACTTTTGTCATCAGAACGAAGAGAGTGATTTATATTCCTATGCATTGTTTTATATTGGTGAATCTCTTTTTGCCGGTTATAAATATTCCGATGCAGCTGCAATATATGAAAGAATTGTAACTGAATTTCCTGATTCACCTAAGGCTTCTGCGGCACAGTATAGAATTGATTCAATTTCCCAGAGACAGCGTGAAGAGAAATTGCTTTATTTGTTAAAACAGACAGGTGAAGAATATCTTTCGGCAAAAGAAGAGTATGAAAAACAGTTGAGACAGTATAATTCTGACTCAATCAATAATACACGTCAGAAGCTTGTAGAAACACAGGCCAGAAATGAAGAACTTGAACGACAGGTTGCAGATCTTGAAATGCAGCTAGCCGCAATGAAAACTGAACTGGAAAATTCTGCTGCAAATACAAGTATGGATAGTGATATTCCTAATGCAGAACCTTATGACGAAACAAAAGAACAGTTGAAGGTTTTAAGACAGAAGGCCCTGGAAGCACAGAAAATGCTTGAGGAACGAAAATGATAAAAAAATATTTTATAAGTATACTGATAATTTTTTCTTTGTGCCTTACAGTTTTTGCAAAATCCAAAGATTCTGGAAAAAATGTAACTGAGGATGGTGAAAAGAAGAGCTATGTAGGTTGGGTGGATGCATCTTCTAAAGAAATTTCCTACAAAAAAGGAATGATTCAATTTAGAGTAAAACCAAATTTAGGTTCCTTTAATATCAGTGTAACAAATAATAAAGAAAAAATAATTCCTGTGCTTTCTGCAGTAGATGAATTTACATCTACACTTTTTTATTTAAAAACACCTAAAAAAATATACAAATTACAGACTGAAAATAATATCAGAACTGGTGTTGCAAAAACAGAAAACGGTTTGACTATTACTTATTCAGTTCCGAATGTAGCAGATGTAGCGGTTGGTTTTGAATGTTTTCAGTCTTCTATAGAGCATGATTTTGATACAGTAAAAACAACTGTTACAATCACAAATAAAGGAAATAAAAAAGATGAATTTGCTGTTAAGCAGATAATTGATACAGTTTTAGGTGAATCTTCAGCCCAGCATTTTTATACTTCAGATGATTCCGCTATAAAGAATGAAGTTTTGTACAGAGATTTGAAGGGACAGAAATGGTTTACTTCAAAAAATAATTACGCAGCTATGCAGCTTGTTTTTAAAGGTGCAGATGCAACTGAGCCTGAAATGGTAGCACTGGCAAATTATTCAACTCTTGCAAAATCCAGCTGGGAACCAGATATGCTTTCGTTCAGAACTTTTGATACAGTTCTTTCATATAATAACTCTGCAGTTGGCGTTATCTGGCCTAGTGTTAAAATTCTTCCAAAAGAAAGCAAAAAAATTGTTTATTACACATTTTTTGCAACAGATGGAGAAAATCCAAATGGAGAAGAATATATTTTTGGAAAAGCTGAACCTGAAAAGAAAGAAGAAATTCCTGTGATTGAACCAGTTGTAGTTCCTTCTCCAGAGCCTGCTCCAGTAAAAGAAAATAAACCTCTCCCACCTGTAAAAGAAGAGGTTTATACACCAAAAAATATTCCAACAATGGAATTTAATGTTGAAAATTTTTCGAAAAATCAGTTTACACCTGAATATATACAGAATCTTTTGGACAGAATTGCAGTTCTCGAAAAAAACAGTTCTTCTGTAAATCGCGAAGAATTACTTCGGCTTAATGCTGAACTTGATGCAATTCTTTCTGCATTGAGGCAGTAAAAATATGTCAAAAGATGTTCTAACTCTTGCATGGCAGGATATGCGCCGCAGACATTTTGCAACTGCAATAAAAAGGCTGGAATCTCGTGCCGATGTCTATGAAGAAAATTTTGAATATTATCTTTCTCTTGGAATTGCATGCCTTTATGTAGGTGATATAGGAGCATCTTCATCATATTTTCAAATGGCCAGAAAAATTCGTCTTACTGATACAAGACTTTTGCTTGGTCAGGCCGCTATTTTCTTACGTCGGGGAGATACAGCACGGGCACTTCAGTACTATCTTGAAATAAAGGAAAATGATCCGACTAACAAAATTGCAGATTCTGCTATGGAATTCCTTAGAATTCATGGTGATTATGATACTATCTGTCGCTGGGTAGATACTGGTCGTATTGAACAGTTTTATCCTCCTTTAGGAGTGAATCCAGATAAAATTGCTATGATTTGTCTTCCAATCATAGCTTGTGTTGTAGGTTGTGTATGTGCCTTTTCTTTTTTTCCAAGAGGGCAGCAGTATACTGGACCACGTGCAGATTTAAGTAAGCTTGAACTTACAGTAGATGAAAAATCCGACGCAAAAGAGAAGGATATGTCTACTCAATCTTATAAATTTGTTCTTTCAAATAAAGAAATTACAAAAAAATATGATAATGCACTTCAGTATTTTCAAAGTCACAGAGATAATGCAGCACAAATTGAATTGAATTATCTTCTGAATTCTAACGCCGCTCTTTCAATTAAGCAGAAAGCTGCAGTTCTTATGGGGTACTTTGAAACACCTGATTTTGATTCTATAAAAGATGTTCCTTCTTATTCTGATGTTGTAAGTAATTATCTTTTATATGTAGACTGCTGGGTAGATTGGGGCGGAAAAATCTCAAATGCAGTCACTTATGAGAATGGTTCATATAGTTGTGA
This sequence comes from Treponema sp., assembly GCA_016297805.1. Classification (GTDB taxonomy): domain Bacteria; phylum Spirochaetota; class Spirochaetia; order Treponematales; family Treponemataceae; genus Treponema_D. The sequence goes on from JAEDFX010000005.1 coordinate 36,162, forward strand.
CCTTCTTGTAGGAGATGAATCTCTTTCTAAGTATGAAGGAACTGTAAACGTGAAATTTGATTCAACTCCTGTGATTGATGGTAGTCAACCAGTAAGAATTCTTGGTAAAATTGTGATTGACGGCAGTACAGTCTGCTTAAAAGGACGTGCTGTTTATCAAAGCATATATAATTAAAAAATATAAAGAAAATTTATTTTTTTTCTGAAATTTTGGTAAAAATCGTAAAACTGAGGCCATATTATATGTGGGAGGAAGGTGGCTTATATGTCTAATACAAATTCTACACCGATGGATACATCGGAAAAAATGAAGGCTCTGGAAGCTGCTCGTTTACAGATTGAAAAGCAGTTTGGTCAGGGTGCAATTATGAAGCTTGGTGATAAAGCTGATGCTGCAGGAATTGAAGTAATTCCATCTGGTTCTATTCTGCTTGATGAAGCATTGGGAATTGGTGGTTACCCAAAAGGACGCGTTATAGAAATGTATGGTCCTGAAAGTTCCGGTAAGACAACTCTGGCTTTGCATGCTATTGCTGAATCACAAAAACTTGGTGGTGTTGCTGCATTTGTTGATGCTGAACATGCTTTGGATCCAGTTTATGCTAAAAATCTTGGTGTAAATATTGATGAACTTTGGGTTTCTCAGCCAGATACAGGTGAACAGGCTCTTGAAATTACAGAAAATCTTGTAAGAAGTGGTGCTGTTGATATTGTTGTTGTAGACTCTGTTGCAGCTCTTACACCTGAAAAAGAAATTGAAGGTGAAATGGGTGATGCAGTAATGGGTATGCAGGCTCGCTTGATGAGTCAGGCTTTGCGTAAGCTTACTGCTGTAATTGGTAAATCAAACTGTATTGTTATTTTTATCAACCAGATTCGTATGAAAATTGGTGTTATGTTCGGTAACCCAGAAACAACAACTGGTGGACAGGCATTGAAATTCTATTCTTCAGTTCGTCTTGAAATCCGTAGAGTTGAAACAATCGATGGAAAAGGTGATGAAGATGCAATCGGAAACCGTGTAAGAGTTAAGATTGTTAAGAATAAGGTTGCGCCTCCATTCAGAAAATGTGAATTGGATATCTACTTTGGTAAAGGTATAAATTCTGCTGCCAGTCTTTTGGACTCTGCTGTAAAACATGGTATTGTTGATAAACGTGGTGCATGGTATACAATGGGCGAAGAAAAAATCGGTCAGGGGAAGGAAAATGCAGTTAACTTTATTGAACAGAATCCTGAAATTGCAGCAAATATCGAAACAAAAGTAAGAGAATTAGTTTTCCCTGGACAGGTTTTGAAAGATAAAGATGGAAAGCCTGCTGAAAAAGCAAAGAAGTCTTCTAAAAAAGCCGAAGAAGCTCCAGTTGCAGATTCAGCACAGGACGGCCTTTTCTAATAAATCATGAAACGAGTATTACTGGGGTTAGGTTCTAACAAAACATATAACAGCCATTCTCCATTGGAGCTCCTGTCTCTTGCAAGGGAGGAGCTCTCTTGTGTAATGGAAAATTGCCGTTTTTCCTCAGTGTACAAAACCCCTGCAATGTATGTTACAGACCAGGAAGATTTTTACAACATGACTGCAATTGGTTATGTTGCCGACGATACAAATCCTTTCGAGTTTTTAAAAACAATAAATCAAATAGAAGCAAAATATGGCCGGGACAGAGATAAAGAAATCCGCTTTGGTCCTCGGTCTCTGGATATAGATATAGAGCTTTTTGGAGACGAAAAAATCAACAATCCAATTCTGGAAATTCCCCACATAAGAATTGAAGAAAGAGCTTTTGTTTTAATTCCAGCACTTGAGATTTTAACAGATTCTGCCGATGAATTAGTAAGAGAAAAGTATTCAGTTTGCCTTGCGAACCTTAAAAAAAATGGTGGCGCAGAGGGAATTGAAAAAATTCAAGATTATTCAGAGATGGTGGAATATGGAACAAACAGAAAACAATAATACACAGACTGCTGTAAAACATGCGTATAGAGCAGGTGAGTTTGAGGGCCCACTTGATTTATTGTGGACTTTAATCCGTGAAAGTAAAGTTAATATTTACGATATTCCAATCGCCCAGATTACAGAACAATATCTTGAATATCTTGATTATGCTGTACAGACAGATTTAGGCGACCTTTCTGAATTTTACAGTTGGGCTGCAAAATTAATATATATTAAAAGCCGAATGCTTTTGCCTGTTGAAGTTGCCTATGATGATGAGGATGAAGAAGACCCTCGTCAGGAGCTGGTAGACCGTCTTATTGAATATCAAAAATTTAAAAAGCTTTCGTCATTAATGGAAGAACAGGAAGATGATTCCGAATGGAATTTTGAACGCAAAAAGATTCAGCGAGTTCTGCCATTTGATGAATCTGATGAAATGTGGGAAGAGGTTGATACCTGGGAACTGCTTCAGAAAATGCAGGATATCTTCAAATCAATGATGAATCAGTATTCAAATGAAAAAATTTTGAATATGTATGAAGAAATTTCTGTAAATGAAAAAATCACACTTATGAATGAACTTCTGGAAGATAAAAAGGAATGTCTTTTTACAGATTTATTGACCCGTCCTGGAAATGAGATGGATGTTATCTGTGCTTTTATGGCAATTCTCGAAGCTGTAAAATTCAAAATGATTACAATCATGCAAAATAAGCTTTTTGGAGATATAAAAATTTGTGCCAGATCAGATGCAGAAGGTTATGTCCCAACAGAAGAAGAACTTACAACTAATTAGGAAATAAATATGGAATTTAATAAAGAAACAGCTTTGTGTGAAACAATTTTATTTCTGGAAAGTGAACCTATAACATTAAAGGTTCTTTCCAATAAAAGTCAGCTTTCGGAAGAGGTTGTTGAAAAATGTATTGAGAATTTAAAAGATAAATATGCGGCAGAAGATTCCGGCATTGAATTGACCATGATTACTGGAGGATGGTGCCTTTCTCCAAAAAAAGAATATTGGGATGTTCTAAAGGAATTCTACGGTACAAAAAGAGAAGGTCGCCTTTCAAAATCTGCAATGGAAACTCTTGCAATTGTTGCATATTCTCAGCCAATCACCCGTGCGGAAATCGAACAGATTCGTGGTGTAAGTGTAGATAATATGATTCGTCTTTTGATAGAAAGAAATCTTATTAAAGAAGTTGGTAAAAAAGAGGCTCCTGGACGTCCAACTTTGTTTGGTACAACAAAAGAATTCTTAAAATTGTTCAGATTAAACTCTATTGCAGAACTGCCTAAACTTGATGAAGATGAACAGGAGAGATTCGAACTTGCCCGCTAGTGATTTTGTAAAAAAAGATAAAAATATTAAAACTGATGCTCCTCTGGAAGAAATTCGTTTACAGGCCTATCTGGCGCATTGTGGGATAGCAAGCCGACGTGCTTCTGAACAGATTATCTTAGATGGTCGCGTAACTGTGAATGGAATTGTAGTTACAGCTTTAGGCACAAAGGTTTCTGAAAAGGATAAAGTTGCAGTAGATGGAAAACCAGTAAAGCTTGAATCAAAAAAACGTTATGTTCTATTGAATAAACCTGCCGGCTATGTATGTTCAGCTTCTGATGAAAAGGGACGTGCAGTTGCAGCTGATTTGCTTAAAGAAAAGTATTCCGAACGTTTATATAATGTTGGCCGTCTTGATATGTATAGTAAAGGAATGATACTTTTTACAAATGATGGAGATTTTGCCGCAAAGCTTTCACATCCATCAAGTCAGCTGGAAAAGGAATATATAGTAGAAACAAGTCAGGATGTACCAGAAGAATTCCCTGCAAAATTTGAAAAAGGTATTCGTGTAGAAGGAACCTTCTATAAATGTCTTCGCTGTGAAATTTTAAAATCAAGAAAGTTAAAGATTGTTCTTATTGAAGGAAAAAACCGGGAAATTCGTACAGTTCTTGAATCTCAAAATATAGGAACAAAATCTCTTGTTCGTGTAAGAATTGGTAATGTTAATCTTGATGATTTGAAGCCTGGAGAAAGTAGAGATTTAACCGATTCAGAAGTAAAAGGACTGTTGAAGCTTTGCCATTAATCCTTTTTATTAAAAATACTACATTATTATGTGGAGAACTAATCTACAAAAGGTATTCCGTGCAATATTGTCATTGTCGAGCTTTCCCCTCCTTGAAACTCTTTTCTTTTATTCCATAAAAATATAAAATATTGGCTGGAGGAAATTATGATAGTTGCTATTGATGGTCCTGCTGGAACCGGTAAAAGTACAATTGCAAAAATGATTGCAGAAAAACTGGATATTACTTTTTTGAACAGTGGTGGATTTTATAGAACTCTTACTATTGCGATTCTGGATGCTGGTATTGATTATTCTAAGGAAGAAGAAACAGTTGCTTTTTGTAAACAGCAGAAAATTGAATATACTAAAGAAAGTCATTTTATTCTGAATGGTACTGATGTAACTGCTCACCTTCATGATGACCGGGTTGCTAAAAATGTTGCTCAGGTAAGTGCAATTGTGCCATTGCGTCATTATGTTAATGATTTGATGCGGGAAATTACTAAGTCCCTTAGTATTGTATGCGAAGGCCGTGATATGACTACTGTTGTATTTCCTACTGCTGAACATAAGATTTATCTTGATGCTTCTGCCGAAGTTCGTGCCCAGCGCCGCTTTGATCAGGGTGTTAGTGATATGACTTTGGAAGAAATTAAACAGTCAATTATTGAAAGAGATAATATTGATAAAAATAAAAAAGAAGGGGCTTTAAAAATTGCTCCTGATGCTTTATATATCGATACTTCAAACTTGACGATTGACAATGTTTGTGAGATAATATTAAAACAAATTTCATAATTTAAAGGTTTTAACATGGAAGAAATGGAAGTGGAAAAGGAAGTTGCTCAGAACTCCAAGAGTGATTTTCAGGCACAATTAGAGGAATCCCTCAAATCATTTAATGCACCAGAAACAGGTAATCTTGTAGAAGGAACTGTAGTTCAGATTTCTAATGACTATGTTTATGTTGACATTGGTGATAAGTCAGAGGGTTTAATCCCTACTGAGGAGTTTGCAGAAGGTCTGCCAAAAGTTGGGGATAAGGTACAGGCTTTGTTGTCAGGACATAACGCAAATGGTCCTGTTTTGTCAAAAAGAAAAGCTGATTCAAAACGCTATTTGAAAGAAATTCAGCAGGCTTGGAAAGATAAGACACCAGTTGATGGTGTTGTTTCAAAGGTTGTTAAGAGCGGTTACGAAGTAAATCTTGGTATTGACCGTGCTGCTTTCTTGCCAATTTCTCAGGCAGATGCTGATAAGATTGAAAAACCAGAATCATTGCTCGGTTTGAAATCTAAGTTCTATATTGAACGTCTTTATTCAGATAATAAATTAAATCCAGTTGTTAACCGCCGTAAGTACATTGAAGAACAGATTGATGCAAAACGTGATGCTTTCTTCAATTCTGTACAGATTGGTGATACAGTAAAAGGTTCTGTAAAGAGCTTTACAAGCTTTGGTGCATTCATTGATTTGGGAGGATTTGATGGTCTTCTTCATATTAATGATATGAGCTGGGGTCATGTTGCTCGTCCTAAGGACTTTGTAAAGAAAGGTCAGGAAATTGAATTGAAAGTAATTCGTCTTGATCCTGCTGAAAAGAGAATTAATCTTTCTCTTAAACATTTCACAGAAGATCCATGGATTCACTTTGAAGAAAAATATCATGTAAATGATATCGTAAAGGGTAAGGTTACAAAACTTACTGAATTTGGTGCTTTCGTTGAATTGGAAGAAGGAATTGAAGGTCTCGTACACATTTCTGAATTCTCTTGGACAAAGAAAGTAAACAAACCAGGTGATATGGTAACTGTTGGACAGGAAGTTGAAGCAATGATTCTTGGATATGATATCCAGGCTGGTCGTGTTTCACTTGGTTTCAAACAGGCTACTGAAAATCCTTGGGAAACAATCACAGAAAAATATGCTGTTGGTACAAAAATCAAGGGAAAGGTTGTAAAGATTACAAACATCGGAGCATTTGTTTCACTTGAAGAAGGAATCGATGCATTCTTGCATGCAGATGATATTTCTTGGACAAAGAAGGTTAAGCACCCAGGTAGCGAACTTTCTGTAGATCAGGAAATTGAAGCTGTAGTAATTGAATGTGATCCTGAAGCTCGCAGAATTAAGATTGGTGTTAAACAGTTGACTGCAGATCCTTGGAAGGCTTTTGCTGAAGAATATAAACCAGGTTCAACACTTGAAGGTGAAATTACTTCAATTACAGACTTTGGTGTATTTGTAAAAGCTCCTAATGGAATTGAAGGTCTTGTTAATAAAGCTAATCTTAGTGATGAAAAAGATGTACCTTATGAAGAAGCAGTTGCTAAATATAAAGTTGGCGACAAAATCAACGTATTTGTTGTTGATGTAAAGGTTGAAAAGGAACAGGTTGCATTCTCTGTACGCGAATACAAGAGAAAACAGCAGCGTGATGAAATTTCACAGTACATGTCAACAGCTAATGATGGCGATGAAGGAGCTTACACATTAGGCGACATGATTAAGTCTAAAAACGACTAATTAAATAATTGAATGGAGGTTTGATAGTGTTAAAGCACTTCGACCTCCTTTTTCAGTATATAAGCGCATTGTGTGTTTTAGGACATACAATGCGTTTTATTTGGGTGGAATGAATAAAAATATAGGGGCTTTTGCAGGAGCCAGCGGCTTCTCAAAGGAAATTGAAGCTTTAATACCAACTCTTTCTAAAAATAATGCATCGGTTTTGCTTATTGGTGAAAGAGGTACGGGTAAGCGTTTTATAGCACAACATATTCACTATTCTGTAGCAAAGAATTTAGGCTATTTTTATGAGGTTAACTGTAAATCTTTTACAGAAGATCAGGTAAAAGTTGCTCTAGATGCTGTTGATAAGTTGATTTCGTTCGATCAGCGTATCACTTTGTTTGTTTGTTTTGTTGATGAATTGTCTTATGAGCTTCAGAAATTGTTCCTTGATTTAATAAATAAGTCTGTAAAGAAAGGAATGAACCTTAAGATTATTTGTTCTACTGAATGTTCGTTGGAAGAAAAAGTTGCAGAAGGACGTTTTCTTTCTGAATTGTATTATCGCTTAAATGCAGTTGTTCTGAATATACTGCCTTTGCGACAGAGAAAAGAAGATATTGTTCCTATTGCAAGAAATTATTTGAACAGTTTCAGTAAAAAATCCGGATATGCTTTTTCTGATTTTTCTGACTCTGCTGTTCAGGCAATGGTTAATCATTTTTGGATTGGCAATATTGATGAATTGATTAATTCTGTTCAAAGAGCCTTTATTGTAGGAAATCCACCTCTTATTAATACTGTTGATTTAGGATTGGAAGTGGAAAATCCTGTAGTTGATTCAGTAGTAGAAACCAGTCTTGATGATAAATCATTGAAAAATGCGGTTGATTTGTTTAAAAAACAATATGTGACTAAGATTCTTGAAGAAAACGGATGGAATCAAACAAAAACTGCAAAGATACTTGGAATACAACGGACTTATGTGATAAGATTAATGAACGAGTTGCAAATCCGTAAATAAATAAATTGAGGTTTTAAAAATGGCAGAAAAAGAAGAAAAACAAACAGCAAGTGCAAAACTTAATTCATATATGGAAAAAAATAAGAAAGGATTCCTTTGGATTTTTGTTGTTTTAGTTGTTGCTTTAGTGGCTTTGATTGTTGTAACTAAAGTTGCAGATTCTTCAAAAGCAAAGGCTTTGGAAGCAATTGATGAAATTACTTTTACATTAACAGATGGTTCTTCTTCTTTGGAGGAAGGGGAATTGAATGCTCGTAGAATTGATGCAATCGATAACCTTGCTTCATATGTAAATAAAGGTGGAATTGTTGGTGCACGTGCTAATTTGCTTTGTGCAGACCTTTACTATCAGATGGAAAAATATACAGAAGCTGTTTCTTATTGGAAAGCTGCTGCTGATAAATCAAAGAAATCTTATATTGCACCATTGGCTTATTTCAACATTGCTTCTGCAAGTGAAGAAATGAAGAACCTTGATGATGCTCTTGCATACTATAAGCTTGCTGCTGATTCTAATAACTTTGCTATGACTACACATGCAAAATTCAGTTATGGTCGTGTTCTTGAAGCTCAGGGTAAAACAGTTGAAGCAGTTGCTGCATATACAGAATTGAATGATTCAAATCCTGATGATTCATGGGCTAAACTTGCTAAAACAAGAATCATTGCTCTGAAAGCTGAAGGAAAAGCAGAATAATTTATTTTCTGTAGTAATATTATGAAAAAGGCATGTTTATTTAATAAGTATTATCTGTTACTTGTAATGATAGCATGCCTTTTATTTTTTAACACATCATGTGGGCTTGATACATTTTATGTATTGGATCCTCCTATCTCTATAATTCATCAGCCGGAATATAGTAATGAATCTCAGGATAGTAAATATTTTGAATTCTGGACAAATGAGAATACCCAGATTGAAGGTTTTACTTTTCTAGGAACCGAGGTTTATTACAAAATCTATAACAGTTACAGTCAGATGACCAGCGAAACAAGTGTTTTGCAGACTCTTTCTAATGATGCAGATAAAAGTGCTACTGCTGCAGAGAAAATGATAAATAATACAAGTAGTGGTGGTTATGGATTTAAGGCTCTTAAAGTGGCTGGAAATCCTGAATCTCCTTTAGTTACTGCAAGTGATTCAAATCAGCGTGTATACATTCGTCTTTCTGATTATCAGAATGTTGAAGATTATTCTGCAAGAGTACTTGTAAATGGTGCGAATCTTAATGGTGCAGCTGGGAAAACTATTCCTGTTCGCAATACTTCTGATATGCGAACCTTTAATTTTGGACGTAACGGCTCTTATGATATTGCTCCTGCTAAAGATGATGAAGACGTGAAATTTACTTCCGGAGTTACATCTTCCAAATGGTATGTCTGTATGTTTGCTGCCAGTTTGGGAATGGATGCAACTTATCAGAATTACTACAGTAATATTCTGTATCTTGGTTCTGTTTCAATAGATGCATCTAGTTACGATAACTAATCTTAGATTACTTAGTTAAAAAAAAGTCTGTCATTTCTGACAGACTTAATTGACGCTTGGCAGAATCGAACTGTCGACCTACTGCTTAGAAGGCAGTTGCTCTATCCAGCTGAGCTAAAGCGCCGTGAGAAATAATATATCACAAAAATTATTTTGTTTCAAGACCAAACATTTCTTTCATTGTTCTCCAGCCAAGCATTGCACATTTTACACGGGCAGGCATGTGAGAAATGTCCTGAAGAGCTGCTGCTTCATCTAGCTGCTCAAGTTCATCTTCTGTAACGGAACCTTTAATCATTCTGTCGAATATTTCTGCTAAAGCAAGAGCTTCTTCTTTTGTTTTACCAATAACAAGGTCTGCCATCATATCTACAGAGGCCTGACTGATTGCACAGCCACTTCCAATAAAGCTGGCATTTTCAATTTTTCCATCTGCACCAAGCTTCATCTGTAATGTAATCTGGTCACCACAGCTTGGATTGACACCTTCTAAACAGAAAGTAGGCTGGTCTATGTTTTCCTTGTGGATTGGGTTTATGTTATGTTCGTTGAGTACTTCGCGGTATAAAGCTTTTGTATCCATATGTTTCTCCTAATCAGTATAGCCGCTCCATTTGCGGACTTGTGCTAATTTTTCAAGGAAGGTGTTTACTTCTTCCTCTGTGTTGTAGAAGTAAACACTGGCACGGGCACTGGACTGTATTCCTAAGTACTGTCCAAGTGGTTGTGCACAATGGTGACCTGCACGGATAGCAATATGTTCATCGCTAAGAAGAGATGCAATATCATGTGGATGAACACCATCGATAGTGAAAGTAACAATTCCTGCACGTTTACTTGCATCTGAAGGACCTACAAAATTAATGTGAGGAATTTTTTTCATTCCCTCGACTAACATTTCTGTAAGCTTTTTATCCTGGGCTTCAATAAAATCAAATCCAACAGACTGAATGTAGCGTATTGCAGCACCCATTCCTACGGCATCACCGGCACTTACTGTTCCAGCTTCAAATTTATGTGGAAGCTCTGCCCATGTAGCCTTTTCTCTGGTTACATATTCAATCATTTCTCCGCCAGTTAAGAATGGAGGCATTGCTTCTAAAAGTTCTTTACGTCCCCAAAGCGCACCAATACCCATTGGTCCGCAAAGCTTGTGACCGCTCATAGCAAAGAAATCAGCTCCTAATTCCTGAACATCAACTGGAATATGAGGAGTAGATTGTGCTCCATCAACTATCATAACGGCACCAACACTGTGAGCTTTATCTGCGATTTTCTTAATAGGATTAGTTACGCCAAGAACGTTGCTGATGTGCACACAGGAAACAATTTTTGCTTTATTTGTAATTTTTGAATTTATCTCTTCATCACTAATAATACCTGTTTCTTTATCACATTCCATAAAAACAAGCTTCGCACCAGTCTGACGGCAAACCTGCTGCCATGGAATAATATTGGAGTGGTGCTCCATTATTGTGATTACAACTTCATCATCAGCTTTTAAATTAGAAAGTCCGTAACTGTATGCTACAAGATTCAGGCTTTCTGTTGTGTTTCGAGTAAAAATTACTTCAGAAGAATCTTTTGCATTAATAAAACTTGCAACTAATTCTCTGGCATGTTCATAGGCCTGAGTTGCACGCTCGCTAAGACTATATAAACCACGCAAAGGGTTTGCATTGTCTGTAGCGTAAAAATGAGACATAGCATCAATTACAAGAAATGGACGCTGTGCAGTGGCAGAAGTGTCAAGATAAACCAGCTGTGCATTTTCATTTGAGTTGTGTTCATCAATAGCTTTAAAAAATGGAAAATCCTTTCTGTATTTATTCATAATTTTTCTCTATTTGTCTAAATATTCTGTAATTAAATCTCTTGTTTTTTCATCTGGAATTAAATCTGCAGCAGCCTGAATCTTTGCTCGAGACATAAGCTTTTCTGCTTCTTCCTCACTGATTCCTCTAGACTGCATGTAGAATAGAATGTCAGATGCAAGACGTCCGATTGTTGCTCCGTGTTCACCTTCAACATCTTCTTCATCACACAGAATGTTTGGAAGTGATTTGTTAACTACCTTTGGTGAAAGCACAAGACTTTCTTCCATTTCGTTTCCTTTGGAGCCAGAACAGCCATTCTTAAAATCAATTGTACCACGGTAGGTTTTTACTGCATTACCTTTAAGAGTTCCGTTTACCTGCATGTTGCATTCAGTTTTTTTGCCATAGTGATTTACAATATGGTTCATATCAAGGAACTGATTGTCAGCGCAAAGATATGCAACATGAGATTTGAAGTTTGACTGGTAGCCGTTTAAGGTTACGTTCAAGCCTGAATCATTGTGGAGGCCTCCAAGTTCAATCTGGGTAAATTGAGCGTTGGCATTATCACAGCAGTAAATTCCAGTATCATCTAATAGGGTAGTGCTATCATCCATAAGCTGAACTTTAGCAATATGGATTTTTGCATAATCTTCTGCGTATATTCTTGTTTGAATTACAGAGGCAGGAGCATTTCCTTTCATAACAATAATGACTGTTGCTTCTGAATTCTCTTTTGCGTAAATATACTGGGAGGCAACTGAGGGTTTTGTAAAATCAAAGTTTAATACAACAGGTGTATTCTGCTTTCCTTCAATTGTAATCAGCTGAGGATTTGGAATAACTTCATCTATCAGTTTCTGAACAGGATGATTTGCTGCGTTTGAAGAAGTTGTCTTTAATTCAGATTTTTCAAAAAAAGTTCCATCCTGACAGCGATTATCTTTTGCTTTTGGAGTAGCAACATTACAGATTCCACTTGCAATCTGAGTAAAATCATTTGGAGCATCTTTTGCAGAAGAAAATGTAATACCCTTTTGCAAATCAGAAATTTTTGGAGTAATTTCTTCAAAGCTTGCTTCAAGGGACATTACATCCTTATTCATCTTGAGCCAGTTCCAGGTTGTGCAAGGAACAGCATTAATAATTACATCTTTCATCATCTACCCCTTACTTTTTGTTACCGCCCATTTCCAAACGAATCAAATTGTTCATTTCTACTGCATATTCCAATGGTAATTCCTTACTAACAGGATTTGCAAAACCGCTTACAATCATACTGCGGGCTTCATCTTCAGAGATACCACGACTCATTAAATAAAAAATTGCATCACTGCTGATACGACCAATTTTTGCTTCATGTCCTACATCACTTTCGTCATTCAGGATTTCCATTGCTGGAATTGTATCTGAACGGCTTTCGCTGTCTAACATTAAGCTCTGGCAGGAAACACTGGCTTTTGAACCTTTTGCTTCCTTTCCAATATAAACTGCAGAACGGTAGAAACTTTCTCCACCGCTTTTAGAAATCGACTTTGTTGTAATCAAACTTGTTGTGTTAGGTGCAAGATGAACCATTTTTGCACCAGTATCAAGACGCTGACCATTACCTGCAAAAGTTACACCTGTAAATTCTGCACGGGCATTGGCACCGACCAAGTCTGATTCAGGATATAAATATGAAACGTGGCTTCCGAAACTTCCAGAAACCCATTCAATGCTGCCGCCTTCTTCAACCTTTGCACGTTTTGTGTTCAGGTTATACATATTTTTTGACCAGTTCTCGATGGTAGAGTAGCGCAAATGGGCATTCTTTTTTACAAAAAGTTCTACAGCACCGGCGTGAAGGTTTGCTTCGTTATATTTTGGAGCAGAACAGCCTTCAATAAAGTG
>JAEDFX010000051.1 GCA_016297805.1 Treponema sp.
GAAGATTAGAGAGTTGAATTTTTAGAAATATATAAACCTATAGCTTTAGGTTACTGTTTATAATAGGGATTCTGTCGACCTGGGAGGGAGATTTTATCAGGAAGAAGGAGAAAAAAGACATAATATGAACAAAAAAAAGTGATTTATCTATTTTGCAATTACGTCTTCTTTCTTTGGCTTTCTGCCGCAACACTGACGTTCTGTGCAGTAGCCTGTCTGTTCGCACTTTGGTTTGAATAATTCATCTGCTATAATCTTCCATTCTGGAGAATATGCTGCAAGAGCGTCCTTCAGTTGTTTTGAAAGCTGACGGATTTCCCAGTATGCACGGTTGCACAATCTCATTCCAAAGAAATTAATCAAGGTTCTAAGATTCACTTTCCAAATCATTTTACTTTCGTATGCCAATGGAAGAAGATTTGTGTAATCTTCTTTTGGAACTTCCAGTTCTTTCAGTTTTGTCATGCCCTGCTGTATGGCTGCAATTGTTTCGTTCCAGACTTTTTTTGCTTCTTCGTTTGCAGCAACTGAAGGTGGCATTACAATATCAAAATTCTTTTCGTAATCAATATAGCGGGTTGAAGCCTGCATACGAGTTGGAGAACCGCCAATATGTGTATACAATTCTCGCAGACATTTTGCACTCCAGCCATCAAGAACGACATAAACATCAGGAAGCTCTTCTACCCTTCCGTGTCCATCTTTAATGCATCCTAATGCACGCTTTACGTTGTGATCGCTGTCTGTTGGAGCGTTCCAGCAAACACCTGCGTTATATCCAATACAGTTTAATGGATCTTTAATAGTCCATTCTTTTAATTCTACAGTTCCCATATTTTTACCCTAACCTGATTATACAAAATTAAACAATTTACTCCAATAGATTTTTCCGAGGCAGACTGATTTTGCCATACGAACATCTTTCTCGCTTTCAAAATGATATTATCGATTAGTAAGTTGTCTACAATTATAGACAGTTTTCTGTTACAACCTTAAGATTCGAACATATTTCTGTGGCAATTTTCTTCATTTCGTCATTTGGGGCCAGTTTATCTGGTACCATAATTGTACGAATGCCGGCGGCAACGGCACTGCGAACTCCGTTGTAGCTGTCTTCAATTGCTACACAATCTGCAGGGGCATGGCATAAGAGGAAATCCCAGGTTCTGTCACAGACCGTTTCCGAGTCTAACAGAACCCCATCCATATCAAAAATTATAGCCTTTACGTTTTCAATTTTGTTCAATTTATTTTCCCAAATACCACTTTTTGATTACGTCTTCAGCTTTTTTCAGATGAATGTTAAAACCTAAATCTTTAGATGCTACATCTCTAGTTTTATAAATTGTTGTACTCCAGTCCCACCAGAAGAAGCCTGCAAACCAGTTCTGTTTTGACATTACGTTTAATGATGATTCATAGAAATTTGCCTGTTCTTCTTCGCTATATGGGAATTCTCTGTGAGTAAAATCCCAAGGCATCTGTGCACAGCCAAGAGCACTGCGGCAGCCAATTTCCATAAATATAACTTTTTTACCGTATTTTTTGCTGAATTTAGAAAGTTTGTCGGTAACTTTTTCCCATTCCTTTTCCATTTCTTCAAGGGAAGCACCAGGGGCACTTTCTACTGGAAAATATGCAGAGGTTCCAAGGTAGTCAATTGCATCATACCATTGAGCAACGTCTTCTTTACCGTGATTTGTGTTGTAAACCAGCTTTCCACTATAAACTGCCCTTACTTTTGCAATGGTTTCTCGCCAATAGTCTTCTTTGCGTTCAGTTCCCAGCATTTCGCAGCCTAAACAGAACATTTCACAACCTGTATATTCTGCAATCTGAGCATAATGTTCCAGAAAAGCCTGATAGAATTCAAACCATTGCTTCCAGTAACAATCTTCGCCCATCATTGCGCTGTCCGGAAAATTGATTAATGCACGCCATACTCCATCACTACAGTTAATCATAGGTTTTAGACAAACCTTCACTCCTCTTTCGTGGAAACGTTTTACTGTTTCAATAATTTCCAAGTCTGTGACATTATTTCTGTAATCAAAATATATTTCTGTAGATGAATAAGTTTTCTGATTTACTGGAATTGCAAGACAAACCCAGTTTATGCCGGTTTCTATAAGGGCATTCTGACTGTAGATTCCTTCTTCTGAATTATATAATCCTTTTTTGGCAACGTAACCGTATGTAAATCCTTTAATTTCCATAATTAACTCTGGTGGTAGTATATCAGAATACAAAAAAAAAGCCGAGTCAGATTTTTCCCAACTCGGCCATATTTTTAGAATTCTTGTTTGATTTTATCTTTATCCTTGCCGTTATCCTTTTCTCGGATTTCTACACGTCGGATTTTACCGCTGATTGTTTTTGGCAATTCTTTTACAAACTCAAAAATACGTGGACATTTGTACATAGCAGTATTTTCTTTTGCAAAAGTTGAAAGTTCAATTTCCATTTCTTTTGGATCTTTATTTTCATAGCCTGGAGAAAGAACGATTGTTGCCTTTACAGACATACCGCGTTTTGCATCTTCAACACCAGTAACTGCACATTCCAGAACCGCTGGATGCTGCTGCAAAATTGATTCAACTTCAAATGGACTTACACGGTAACCGGCAGTTTTAATAATGTCATCCTTACGACCAACGAACCATACATAACCGTCTTTATCCATATAAACGTTGTCGCCAGTGTGATAAACGCCACCGTCAAAAGCTTCTGCAGTTAATGAAACATCCTTGTGGTAACCCATCAACAATCCGAATGGACGACCATCTTCAACATGAATACAAAGCTCACCTACTTCTCCTGCAGGAACAGGTTTATTGTTAGGATTTAAAACTTCTACATTGTAAAGAGGATTTGGTTTTCCCATAGAACCCGGACGGATTTCACAGTATTCCTTAAAGTTACCGCAAATAATTGTAGATTCTGTCTGACCGTAACCTTCGTAGATTTTCTTACCAGTTAATTCCAGCCATTTATTGAAAACTTCGCCATTTAAAGCTTCCCCTGCAGTACTGAATCTCACACATTTACTCAAATCATATTTAGACAAATCCTGACGAACCAGGAAGCGGTAAACTGTTGGAGGTGCACAAAAGGTTGTTAATCCGTAGTGAGAAATCATTTCAAGCATTTTTGTAGGCTTAAAGCTGTTCATGTCATAAACAAAAAGTGCTGTTCCTGCAATCCACTGGCCGTACAATTTTCCCCATGTTGATTTTGCCCAACCAGTTTCTGCAATTGAAAGATGCAAACCATCATCAAGAACACCGTGCCAGTATTTTGCAGTCATAATATGACCAAGAGGATAATCGTAATCCTGCAAAACCATTTTTGGGTAACCTGAAGTTCCGGATGTAAAATACAAGAGCATTGGGTCTGTATTGTGAGTTGCTGCCTCTCCTACTGGACGAGGAAATTCTGCAGGTAGCTGTTCATATTCTTCGTGGAAGCTAATCCAGCCTTCACGCATTACCTTTCCAACAGTAACAAGATTTTTTACAGTTGGAGATTTTGCCATAGATTTTTCGATTTCTTCCTGAATATGTGGATTATCGTAAGAAATAATCATCTTTACGTCAGCGGCATTTGTACGATATTCAATATCACTCTGTAAAAGCTGATCTGTAGCTGGAATGACAATTGCACCAATTCGGTGAAGGGCTGGCATTAAAATCCACCATTCATAGCGGCGGCGCAAAATAAGCATTACTGTATCGCCTTTTTTGATTCCTTTAGAAACGAGCCAGTAAGCAGCTTTCTTTGATTCTGCGGAAATCTGACTGAAGGTGAAAGTTTTTTCTTCGTTATTATCATCTATCCAAACAAGGGCTCTTTTTTCTGGAACTTCTTTGGCATATCGGTCAATAATGTCATATGCAAAGTTGAAATCTGGAATTGTTTTGATTTTGCAGTTCTGCTTAAAATCTTCGTAGCTTGAATACTCTCTGTCATTAATTAAAAATTCGTGTGATAATTCCACTGTGTGCTCCTAAAATAGCTTATACTTATTTAGACACGAATTTTTTAATTAGGTTTCAGTTTTTGAAAATTTTTTAACTTTTTTATACTTCTTTTGCCAGATATTCTTCAAATTCGTCAACTGATAAAGGTTTTGAGAAATAATATCCCTGAACATAATCGCAACCCAAGTCCTTTAAGCGATTCAGCTGAGCTTCGTTTTCGACGCCTTCTGCAACAGATTTAAGCTTCATCTGGCGAACAATGTAGGAACACATATCAAGAACATTTCTTGCTGAATTAGGATTGTCTTTTTTGATGATGCTCATATCCAGCTTAAGAACATCAAATTCGATTTCACTTAAGGATGTGATAGAGCTGTAACCAGAACCAAAATCATCAAGTTCGATGACAAATCCATTTCTATGAAGAGCCCGTATTGTTTCTGCAATACGTTCAGGATTATCAGAGAATACGGATTCTGTTACTTCCAGATGAATGAGATTATGAGGGATTTTCATTTCATCTACAGTTCTCATAATTTCATCTGCTAAATCTTCATGTTCAAAATCTCTTCGGGAAAGATTTACAGAAATTGGTACTACAGGTTTTCCGTCATCAAGCCAGCGGCGGATAATGTTACATACTTCAATAAAAACAAACTGATCAACATTTCTTACAAATCCGTTTGTTTCAAATAGAGGAATAAAATCTCCAGGGTTCATAAAGCCGATTTCCGGATGAATCCAACGAACCAAAGCTTCTGCACCGCCGGTTTTATTGGAATGCAAGTCGTGTTTAGGCTGCAGGTATACTTTGAATTCTTTATTTTTGAGGGCATCTTCCATGTTGTCTAAAATCTGCTGCTGGGTTTTAACTAATTTATCAAACTCGGTATCATAAACAGCACAAGAAACCAGATAATTTCCTTTTATGCTTTTCGCTGCGGCACGGGCCCTCGAACACATAATCTCTGTAGATATATTACGTTCTGTCTTTGTATAATAAATTCCGTGTTTCCAGACAAAATTCTGAATTGGAGCATTCTTCATAATCTCTTTCTGGAATTTTAATCCATCTTCTCTACTTTGCTTTGTACCCACATCTTCCTGCATACAAACTAATACATCTGAAGTGAGTCTGCCTGAAAGAATTAAATTTGGAGTTTTCAATTTAAGCTGCTTGGCAAGGTATTTTAAAAGCTTGTCACTTAATTCGGTACCGTACTTTTCGTTCAATGTCTTAAAATTTTCAATATCTGAAAGGAGGAAACGATAATTTTTATCTGGATTTGCTGCGAGAATTTCATCAGCCTTTTGGAAGAAGGTTTCTTTTGTATAGAAACCGGTTAATGTATCTTTTTGTACATGAAGCAAATGGGTAACATTTTGGAAGAATCCTGTTATGCGTACTCCATTTGTATAATTTGGATCTCTATATCCAAAACTACGGATGTAAATTAATCCTACTTTTGGATGAATCCAAGGGTACTGAACTTCGGTTTGATTTCCTATGATGATTTTTTCGATGGCTGCGGATACAGAATCGCTGTAATCTGGATGTATACGGTTTACCCATTCTTCATAAGTTTGTTCTTGAGTGTAGTCTTCAGGGAATCCTAAAAAATCTTTGATAAAATCATCAATATACATTTTGGGAGAAGAATAATCGCCAAATTCCAAGGAAACTAAGCCCATATAAGATTTGAGCATGATTTCTGCAAACATGGATGGATCATTTATATATGAACCCTTCTCTCTATTCTTGGAGTTATAGAATATCTCCTTTTCTTTGTACATTCGCTGATCGGCTTTTGCCTGAAGTTCTCTTATAGTTAAATCTGGATACTCAGGATGAGCTGCACAGCCCTTAGAAATTGTTAAACCTTGAACAAGATTTCCTCGCCATTCTGATGTGATGGTGTCGAAACGACCATAAAGATTAGTTAATTCTTCCAGATTACAATCTATGAAAGCATTAAATTCATCGCCACCAATTCTATAAATCTTTCCTTTTTCACCGAAACAGGCTTTTATACATTGTGCGGCACCAATAATCATTTCATCACCAGCTGTAATTCCTACAGTACGGTTTACCTCGTTTAATCCGTTTATGTCAAAAGAAAGACATGTAAAAAATTTAGACATACCTTCTTTTGCTATCATTGCACAGTCGTGTTCGAATGCATGACGGTTATAAACACCTGTACGTTCGTCATAGTCCGTAACTGCTAAAAGATTTTCTTCTCTTTCTTTATCATTCTGGATTATTCGTGTTGTGTATATTACTTTTCTGATATTTCCTTCAGCATCGTATTCTGTAGGAATGAAACTACTGCGGGTCCAACCGTGAATTGTACCTACAAAATCAAAGGAAAGAATTTTTTTATCTTTTAATCGTTCATTTAGAGTGGAAAAATTGGTGAATTCTAATATAGGTTGAAGATAGTCTTTTGTAGTAGTTTTTTCTACTATAAAGTGTATTAATTCTTGAATTGGGTATGTCTGGTGGAATTTTTCGAAAAAATCATGAACTTCTTTGAAAGCATACAATTCTTCACATGTACCTTTTTCCAAATCAAAAAGATGCATTGTGTTATAAATGCCAGAAATTGCCCGAAGAATATTGTTTGCCTGATTTAATGCTTCCTTGTTCAAGTCGAATCCTCTCCAACCACCTCTTCTATTGTATCATATATAAAAGATATGGCAAATTATTTGTTTATTTTCCAATTGATTTTACATACAAGTACACAATCTGATTTATATTTGTGTATTCTTTTGATGGTATCATTTCCATTATAACTTTATGAAATTCTGAATTTATCTTTCTTTTATATTGGATATTGAAGAGCTTATTACCTTCTCTAAAATATTTTCTGAGATATTCTATATCTGTTTTTTTCAGGTATTCTGGGGCATCGTAACGGTGAACCTGACCAGAGGTTGCAAAATCGTGAATCCATACAGAAAATTGTTCACTATAACCCTGTGCTTTGTTTTTTTCATTCTGATTCATTTTTAAAATTGATGAAGTGTCTTTAGTAAGGTTTACCTTAAGGAGTTTTTCATAAGACTGACAAAGAACTTCATAGGCAATCTGTTGGCTGCGACGGTCTACCCCATTTGTGCTGTAATATGCAGACTTTGCTTTATACATTCTTTCATCAGCCAGTTTACCAATTTCTGTTATAGAAAGTTCCATTGCTTCACTTCGGCAGACATACCCGCTGGAGATTTTCAATTCTTCTACCAGTGTTCCAGCCCAGGACTCTGTTTCCAGTTCAAAATTCTGTTTGATTTTTTCCAGATTAGATGGTTCTGCGTATATCAGAGCCTGGAATTCATCACCACCGGTTCTGTATACATATCCGAACTTTTTAAATGTATTAATCATACAAGTGGCGGCTCCGCGTAAAAGTTCATCTCCTGCGGCATGGCCCAGCTTGTCGTTTACTGTTTTAAGACCGTTTACATCCATCGAAATATAAATCAGATCATCTTTTATACCACCAGCTGTAAGGCGTCGTAACTCTTCTTCAAAGGCGTGTCTGTTATAAAGACCTGTAAGTTCATCACGGTTTGCTGTTTTCAGGAGATTTTCTTCTCGTTTTTTCTGTGCATCAATCTGCTGAGTAAGGAACAATACTTTTGTTGGAAATCCTTCTTCATTTTCTTTTACGGTTACAAAGCTGGCACGAATCCATCCATTGTCTTTTTCAACCATTTCATCTGATATTATTTTTTTGCCTTTAAGTCGTTTAGGTAAAGTTTTAAGATTAGTGAAAGTTAAAGCTGTTTCCAGATACTGTGGAATAATTATAGAATTTATGTGTTCTTCAAGCATGTTGCAGGCATCTTTATTATCAGGAATAACACCATTTATTTCTTTTTGGGAATTGAATTTCTTGTATGTATCTGATTCCAAATCAATAATATGAGATGTAAGATAGATTCCTGCCAATGAATTGAGAACAGATAATTGTGAAGATTGAGTTTCGATTAATGAATTTAACTGATTTTTATCAGCAATTTCTTTTGCCATAACCGCATCAACGTTTTTGATGACAATTAATACCTCGGGGGCTGAAATGTTGGCTCTGAAATATTGCATCTGGTAGTAATGTAATTCATCATTTCTAGAGATTCTATAAATAAATGAAAAATCTTTGTTTTCGTCTAATTTCTTTTTAAGGTCTTTGGTAGTAGTAACATCTGAAAATAAAATCTGGTCATCAGGGAAAACCTGTTCCTTTATATAGTTTCTGGTCATTTCTTCATAATTACCACTAATATTTTTAGTTCCATATAAACCAGAAACTTCAAGACTCATTTTATAGAAAACCAGCATGTGATTTTTTAGATTTAAAATGGCTACGTTTTCGTAAATAAAACCAAGAGCATCGATGACTTTTTTTAATTCAGCTTCCTTTTCTTTACGGGAATGTTTGTTCATGTACAACTGGAAGAACAAATACAAAAGCATTACAGCGGTACAGAACAGGAATACTCCAAAAACAGTTTCCTTATAAAAAGACATACCATGAGAATATTCATTAGGAGTAACAACAAAAGCTACATGCCAGTCTGTTGAAGGTACAGATGCAATGCAGCAAATTCCTTCCTGATTGTTATCAAAATAACTGAAGGCTTCGGAACTATTTAATTCTGTATGTTGAACAAGTTCTTTTGCAAAAGGGTCAGACAGGTAATTAAAAAGCTGCAAACCCGGAGGTATAATTTCACTTGTGGAAGAGATGATATTGTAATGCTCATCATAAAGAAAACCTATTATGTTTTTCTTGTAATAAGATGCGTTAAGTAAATCTTTAATGGTTGAATCTCCACCTATTCCAGCTGCAAGTACACCTACAATCTGGGAATCGTAGTACAATGGGGCATAGAAATCTATAACAGGTTCATCAAGAACCATTGTTTTGTAATTAATCCAAATTCCGGAATTTCCTTTCATTCCTTCTATATAATCTGGTCTATTACTTGCATTGTATGGAGGATTATGCGTAATGTTAAATCCATCTTTATTTATAAATCCAAGAGCATTAAATGGACTATGAGTTAAATAAGAATTCAAAAATGTATTTATCTGATCGGTATCTACACTGGTAAGATTTGTGGAAATAATATCTGAAATAAGATCAATACTGCTGGATCCATAGGAAAAACAAAGTTTAAGATGATCCGCCTTTTCTACGGCTATTTTATGCAGTTCATTACTGAGTTGTGCTTTTACATAATTTTTGGAACTATCTGCTAAGAAAAAGATATGAAATATAATGATTAGAGCTGTAAAAATTGAAACAATTATGTTAACCTGCTCTTTTTTTAATCGCATTTACTTTTCTCTCCAATGAATAAAAAGACACATTAATTATACACTAAAATTGCTGTAAAAGTTATTAAAATTGTATTTATTACAAAGAAAAAATAAAAAAATATTGACATTTTTTATATTACCTAGTATACAAGTAGGTAACTAAATCATTAAAATAAACTAACATATTAAAGGAGATATTTATATGAAAAAAATTATTGCAATTGCAACAGTAGTTTTGGCAGCTGCAACTTTGTTTGCTCAGACAATTAAAGTTGGTGCTACTCCAGAGCCACACGCAGACCTTTTGAACCTTGTTAAGGATGATCTTAAAGCAGAAGGGATTGACTTGAAGGTTATTGAATTCACAGACTACGTTACACCAAATGAAGCAGTAGAATCTGGCGAAATTGATGCTAACTACTTCCAGCATATTCCATATCTTGAATCATTCAATACAGAAAGAGGTTATCACCTTGTTAATGCAGCTGGTATTCACGTTGAACCATTTGCTTTGTATTCAAAGAAAGTTAAGTCTGTAGCAGATTTGAAAAAGAAATCAACAATCGCTATTCCAAATGACCCAACAAATGAAGGTCGTGCATTACTCCTTCTTCAGGAAGCAGGATTGATTAAACTTAATCCAAAAGCAGGAATTACAGCAACTGTTCAGGACATTACAGAAAACCCACTTAAATTGAAGTTCAGCGAAATTGAAGCTGCTTCTCTTCCACGTGTTCTTTCTGACGTTACTGCTGCTGTAATCAACGGAAACTATGCTATTCCAGCTGGTCTTTCTGCAGCAAAAGACGGATTGTTCGTAGAAGGTTCTTCTTCTCCATACGTAAATGTAATCTGTGTTAAAGCAGGAAACGAAAATAAAGCTGAAGTTCAGGCTTTGATTAAGGCTTTGAAATCTCAGAAAGTTAAAGACTACATTTCTAAGAAGTATCCAAACGGCGAAGTTGTAGTAGTATTCTAATGTGTAAGGCCGCTGGCGGCCGTTGTTCAATAGGAAAGCGTTAAAAAAATTGCGAAAGCAATTTTTAGCTTGTCCTCATTCAAATAAGCAGAACCGCTATTTTGCAGTTCTGCTTATTTATTTCTATTCTTTAATATTTCATTCATTTTATTTGCTTTGTTACTGTCGGAAATATAAGACACAATACACATACAAATCAATGCGGCAATAACAGATAATTCAATTCCAATTACTGTGCGTTTTTCTTCTGGAATGTACCATTTTAATCTGTATCCTACGAAAAGAATCACTGCATCCAGTAAAATAAAGTAAATGGCTCTGGATATAATCATTATGCTTTTTGATAGTTCTTTTTCTGAAATAAAAGGTATGTAGCCTACTGCAGAAACAAGAGCAATTAATAAGATTCCCCAGACATATTCCAGATTAAGCAGACTGTATCGCCCGAAAAAAATCCAAATATATATAGAAGAAAATATAAAACTTAAAGTACAAACTCTTGTGAACACATTTAACAAGATAATGAATTTATTTTTCATAGACCTACCCTTCTGTTATATTTCAAGTTTCTCTTTTAAGCCGTTTACATAGGAACGGGAGAAGATTACTTTGTAGCCATTTTTTAGAACAGCTTCAAAGCGACCGCCAAAGGCCGGAGAAAGACTTTCGATTTTATTCAGATTTACCAGCAGTGCCTTATTAGCTCTGATAAAATCTTCGGAGGCCAGTTCTTCTTCAAGCATATATAATTTTGATTTTGATTCACAGACATCTTTATCTGTATAGACGAAAACTCTGTCATCTACAGATTCAAAGTATAGAATATCCTTCAAATCTACAAAAACGATGGCAGAGTCTTTAAAGAATTTCATTCTGGAATGGCCAGAGTTTGTTGAAAGTTTTGCACCAGAAGAAGCGTTGATGACATTTATAAGGTTCAGGATGTTTTCATCCATTTGTGAACATTTAATTATGATTTCATCATCTTCTTCAGGTGCTTTGTCTAAAATCGTAATTTTCATTTATATGATAATTATGACACGTTTAGTTCAGTTAGTCATCCAAAGATATACTTCCTGATTTTGTTTCCACAGTGATTAATGTACCACCACCGTTGTATTTAGAAAGAACTCCACCTCTTGGTTTGAATTCATTTCCATCAAAATCATCATCAAAAGAACCACTGATTGAAGAAACTTTCAGCTGGAATTTTGAAGTACGAGGAATTCGCAAATCTACTGAACCACTAACAGTTTCTATAGAAGATTCTTCTGAAGGAACTTCGTTTAATTTAATAAAAACAGAACCGCTTATGGCGTGTAATTCAAAAGAATTACAATCTACTTTTTCAAATTCCTGAGAACCTGAAGCTGTATCACATTCAATGTTGTCTGCTTCAATATTTTCTGCTTCAACATCACCACTGGCAGCTTTTATATTAAGCTCGTTACAATCTACGGTTTTAAGATCAATATCACCACTGGCTACAGTTACAGAAATTTCATCTGCAGAAACAACCTTCATAGTAATATCACCAGAGGCAGCTGTTGCTTTAATATCTCCAGATGCTTCAACATTAATACAGTCAATGTCTCCGCTGGATGCTGTAAGAATAATTTCCTGAGCAGAAATGTCTTCTACTGTAATATCTCCACTTAAATTTGCAATTTCTACAAATTCAGTATCAAGGTTTTCTGGCAGATACACATAAACTGTACAGTTTTCTGCATAAGTTCCTTTTTTTACATTTTTGATAAGCAGAACTCCATCTTCAACAGAAACTTGAGGCATTTTGTGATAATTGTTACAGCTTATTTCCAGTTTGATTTCATCATTTTCTGAAACACCAATTACAATATCTTCATATTTTAGTTCAGCTTTTACAGCATTTACTTTATCTACAGAATAATAATCTCGGGAAAAAGATGAGGCAAAAGCAGTTCCAGCCAACAACAATGAAAGCACTACTATTAATCCTTTTTTCATATAAACCTCCTTAGAGTTGGTGATTAGAAGCGATATTCAACACCAAATGTGCCATAAATAGAACGGCGTTTCCAATCTGATGTTTCAAAAGTGATTGTTGTAACTTTATCTTCAGGTTTTGATGTTGTGGCACCGAAGCGAGATGTAAGGTCGTAAACACCGTGAACTCCTGTTACAAGGCCAAAATGATTTCCCAAATAGAAAATAACGTTTGCACCTGCGGCAATACCAAAAACCAGATTGTTGTCTTCATAATCTGAAATTGTTCCGGAGAAGTTTGGACCAATACCTGCACCAAGTCCAATAAAACCTAATTTTGCATTCCACCAAGCCATAAATGCTGAATCAACAATATTGTAACGTTCATCGAAGGTGATTGAATTACTGCTGAATGAAATATAATCTTGGGAAAGATTTACTTCTGCCTGGAGACCTAAGCCCATAAACAAATCCATGTTAAAGAAGGCTCCGGTACCTGCGGAAAATCCATGATAATTTGAATCATCACTAATTGTTCCGCCTGCATTAATATTTCCACCAACTGTAAAATTGACTGCAAACATGGAAGCTGAAAGAACTGCTGTAATGAACAAAACAGTAATTAATTTTTTCATATTATCCTCTCTGTTAATAATTATTATGTATTTTATGAGACCATAATAATTCCCGAGGAGAAAATTCTCAATATGATTTTAGGTAAGATGCACTAATGAAGGGGTAAAATACACAGTTACTTTATTACGCCAGTAACTTTTGCCTGCCAGACGGCTGCATTGGCAGATTTTACGTTTAGTTTGCTGTAGATTCTTTTTAAATGAACGGTACCTATAACAGATTCGTCTTCTGGGTGAAGAAACTCTTGGTACATTAATGACTGACATTACTGTACCATATTAAGGTGGTACACCGATGACTGACATCAGCGTACCACTTTTGTTATTTTTCTGGGACTAAGAATACTGAAATGTAGTTTTCTGGGTTTAAGTATTTCTGGGCTGCTTCCTGAAGGTTTTCTGGAGTAATCCAGCTAATCAGCTTATCCACGTCTTTTGTAACCCATTCAGGTTCGTATGTGAATACAAGTTCTGCTTCAATTCTGTTTATCCACCAGCGGTTTTCGTAAAGATTTGTTTCGCGGGTACGGCGGCAGGTTTCCTTTAATTTTTCGATGTAAACTGCATCTACAAGTTCATTCTGAAGATTTTTAATCTGTTCAATTACTTCATCACACAATTCCTGAGTGCGTCCTGGTTCACAACCAAATTTAACTGATACGCGAGAGAAACGTTCTGGATATCCGTCAATGTAAGCACTTACACCAATTCCATAAGAACCGCTCTTGTCTTCACGAATAACCTCACGCAAACGAATATCCATAAGGCTGTTCAACTGACTGAGAATAAATGATTCCTTGTAAGATTTTTCAATATCCTTTTCTGCTGGCAGACTTCTACCAAATGCCATGTATACGACACCCTGGTCACCAATACCCTTCTTAACAGTTGCAGTTGGTTTTCCAGCTGGGAAATCCCAGTATTTGTAAACAGTTTCTTCCCGGTCTTCTGTAGTTTGCAAGGTACCAAGATAATAGCAGCAGTTTTCAATCAGCTTAGCTTCATCAAAGTCGCCTGTAAAGATGTATGTGAAGTCTGCAGGATTTGCAAAACGCTGTTTGTAAGTTCTGGCAGCGGCTTCTGCGTTCAGCTTGTTGTAGAACTTCATATCAAATGGAGCATGATAAACATCATCTTTACCGTAAAGGATTTCCATAATCTTGTCGTTTAAGTGATCCATTGGCTGAGAACCGTGAGCTTCTGCCTGAGCTTTAGCAGACTGCATTACAGTTTTCCAGCTTTCTTCTGTAAACTGAACCTGTGTAAACATAAGATTTACCAGCTGGAGCATTGCTTCACTGTCATCAACCTTACAGTTTCCCTGAATATATTCAGCAGTAGTATTAACTCCAAAATTTACACCAAGCTTCTTAGTCTGAATTTTCTTAATCAGCTGAGGATAGCTTATATTTTTAAATCCAGAATAAAGCATGTACTGCAAGCTTACATCACCACTGCTTGGAACATCCTTTTCATCAATCTGGAAAGTACCACCCTTACTTGTGATGCTCATGTACATGTAATTTTTTTCAAAGTCGTTTTTCTTAGTGATGATTCTGATGCCGTTATCAAGCATATACTCATTTACGCCAAGATTCTTGTTTGCCTTTTTAGAAACAACCTTTCCTTTGTTCTTTGGACGAGCCATCAAATTGCTGTCTGAAACATCATCTTCGTAAGCGGCAAGCTGTGGATTTTTGTATTCCTTCCAGATTGAATTAAGCTCTGCTTCTGAAGGAAGTGCTTCATTTTGTGGTGCAACAAGCAGCATCATTGTTCCGCGGTCATTAAAGGCTTTTCTTGCTTGTTCATTAACTTGTTCTACTGTAATTCTTGGAATAATTTTATTGTAAATCTTCTTATAGCTTTCCGGAGAAATTGGAATTTTTCCTACCAAAGTATATTCTACAATTGAAGATGCCAAATCGCCGTTCATCTGTTTATCTCTGTTCTGATAAATCAATTCTGCCTGAGAAAGCTGAGATTCTTTCATACGATCCAATTCTGACTGTGTAATGCCAAAATCAAGGAACATATCAATCTGATCAAATAATGCCATGAGAGCCTGTGAAGTCATACCTGGTTTTGGAACAACTGCTACATAAGCGTTGTTAGACCACAAAGTAAGAGCAGCCTCTGCAGCACCAGTTCCAAGCCATGGAGAATCTGGTGTAACTGAGATTTCGTTCAAACGAGTGTTGAAGATTGATGCGGCAATCTGTTTTGCAACCAGGCGCTGAATATCTTCTTCTGTTTCGCGAACTTTATAGTCTGCTTCTGGATTAAAGATGAAAATATTTGTGTATGGCTGTTCCTTATCTTTCATAATAGAAATTGATTTTTCTGTCTGAACTGGAACGGTGAATTTTGGCAAAGTAACTGATTTATCTGAAGCTGGAATTGGAGCCATTGCCTTTTCAATTGCTTTTGAAAGCACTGAAGTATCAGCATCACCAACTGCTACAATACTCATGAATTCTGGGCGATACCATTTTTTGTAGAAATCTACAACACGGTCGCGGCTTACGTTTTTAATAATATCCATGTCACCAATTGGAAGACGGTCTTCAAAACGAGAATTTTTTAAGAGGATTTCGCACTGCTTGTCTGAAACACGTCCCTGAAGATTCTGACGCAAACGCCATTCTTCTGTAACAACACCACGTTCCTTTTCAACTTCTTCTGGAATAAAACTTACTGCACATGCCCAGTCGTGCATAATTGAAAGAGCAGTTTCCAGCATTGTTGGAT
>JAEDFX010000171.1 GCA_016297805.1 Treponema sp.
TGCCATTTTCGTCTGTATAAAGAATTATTTCGTTTTCCATTCGCCCTACCTCCTTCATTATAAACAGCTCCTTTTAGATACATTACAGTACTTTATCTGTCAGTTTTTGTCGTTCGCTATGCTTACCTTACATAGTTTTTCCTTGTTTTCGCAGGCTCAGATAGTTTTCCGAAACCGCAGGCAGGATTCAGAAATTTAAGGGTGCCGAGGCGTTTATGAAATTCTTTATTTCTCTATTTCCTTTATATAGTCGATAAACTTTTTTACCGTCCAAATATCATTTCGATACTTTTCAGGATATGTTGTTATATATTTTTGAGGGACTACCAAAACAACTTTTTCACTTTTCATTTCCTCAAGTTGTGCAGATGAAATTCCTTGTTGAAGTGTACAAAGAAATTTATTTTGAGAACGTAATCTGTCCGCTTCGTTTAACACTTGTCGCCAACGGTCTTTGCATGTTGTTTTTGCTGCAAGAGAAGCTAGTTTTTCTAGAGGGAAAGATGCATTATGATACGATTCTATTGATGGGAATATGAAATCGGGCTTCTTGTTACCTTCTGTAATAGCTTGTGGAGTAAAAGTTATATTGTTTCCTGTGAATAATGAACTTAAATGATGTTCCAAACTTTTTCCAGCACGACTCTTTCGTCTGTTTAAAACTTTGTTAGCAAGTTCTATAAATTTCTCTACATCAGAAAATCCATTTTTTATAAGAACTCCATATCTATCATGTTCAAGGGCTCTAAAGAGTCTATATTCCACCTCTGTCCAATCCAATAATTTATTATCTGGTTTCAGCTGTATGTATTCATTATGATTAAAGACTGAATTTTGAATTCTTTGAGCCGCAAGAGACATTTGTTCTGACGATGGAAAATCTGTTGTCAGCGATTTGATAAATTCTTGAATAGCGTATTTTTCTTCTTCCTCTGGATTTGTTAATTCTGTATTAATTAAACGATTGGTCTCAGCCGGAGTTATTCCAAAATAATTTAAGATTTCATTTATCTCATCATCAGTATTGAAAATATAAGCTTTAAACTGTCCAGTGTGTTTTTTTAAGAATATTAGTAATGCACCTGTATAATCTGGATTTGATGATGGAAAAGATTTTCTATTTGAAGTTACCCTATATTCATCCTTGCTTCCGTAATAAATGAAATTAGCTGGAGTTTCATAATCATCAAACCAATAAATTGTTGCCGAGGCTCTTTTTATATTGCCACCTTTCTCTCCCGGTTCGTCAAACAAAATCGAATAAGCAGGCTTAGATACAAGAAAGCCTGATTGATGGCCCCCTGTTTCTCCAGAATCATTTGGAGATAAAAATTTACAATATATTTTTTCACTTTCAGAAGAGTCTTCTATGACTTTTGAAATATAGTTTTCCATAATTCTTTCCTTAAATTGCTATTCCCTTTTCTACATAAATGCGTTCTACTTTTGCAGATTCTTTTTCTATTTCTTCCATCAAATAAGGTTTTATATATTCAGCTACAGCATGAAACAAAGGCACGACAACTGAATTTCCAAACTGTTTGTAAGCCCTTGTGTCAGAAACGGGAATTACATAATCGTCTGGATACCCCATTAACCTTGCACATTCCCGAGGCGTAAGACGGCGTGGATTTTTTCCTTCGCCTTGCGAAATTAAAATTTCTGAACCATCTTTGTAATATCTTGCAGAAAGCGTTCTTGCAATGTCATTTTCTTTAACAAGTCCATAACCAAAGCCATTTCCCATTGAACGATGCTTTTGCGCATAAGCTTGTAAATAAGCCCAAAGATTATCTGTTAATGTGTATTTATCCAAAACTTTATTGTTTTCAAAGTCAAAATATTTATCACCATCTTGTGGAAGTCTTGGTTCTGTTCCGTCTGTTTTGTGAAGGATACTTCCAAGTTTTATTTCACCTTTTGGCGGTAAAATCATATCATCAAGAGAGAAATCTATCTTATTTTTAAAACCGACAATTACGATTCGTTCACGATGCTGGGGAACCCAACTTTGACCGTCAATAATCCTGTAACTGCATGTATAACCTAAATCCTGTGTTAATGTTTCCCAAATAACTTTGAATGTATTTCCTTTGTCATGGGATTTTAGATTCTTTACATTTTCAAGAACAAATACTTTTGGCTGTTTTTCTTTTATAATCCTGGCAACATCAAAAAATAATGTACCCTGTGTTTTGTCCTCAAAACCTGTTGGGCGACCTAAGGATTTTTTCTTGGAAACACCGGCAATACTGAATGGCTGACAAGGAAATCCTGCCAATAAAACATCATGCTCAGGAATGTCTTTTGCATCTACTTTTGTAATGTCACCGTTTATCGGGTGTTTTGAAGGATAATTGTTACTATAGGTTTTTTGAGCAAATTCATCCCATTCTGATGTGTAAAGACATTTTCCCCCGGCTTGTTCAAAGCCTTTTCTAATTCCTCCGATTCCTGCAAATAAGTCGATAAAAGTAAAATCTCCTTCCCGATTATCATTTTCTTGCGCAGGAATTTTTCTTGAAATCATATTTACTAATCTGTCTGCAATGAATGATTTTGGCTGTACAGAACCGTTGAGCCAGCGATGAATTGTACTTTGATTAACCTGTAATTCAGTAGAAATATCTGATATAGAATAGAGTTTTGTAACTTGTTCCAGCAAATCTTTGATTGAGGATTGAAAAAAGGATTCTCCCATAATTTACCTCGAAAAAGGGAATTATAACTTGCATTATGCAACATTTATTCCCCATTTGTCAATTCCCAAAGTTTACAAAAACAAGAGGCTCGGAGAGCCGTCCATATAATGTAAATCTCTCCGATAATATCTCCGGCTTTCTTCGACACTTCAAGCTCTTTTTTCAGATGTACACTACCCTGGTCTGTTATAAACGAAAGTCTGTAATATTCTTTTTCAAGATTTTCCAGAAGTATTTCTTCCGGCTCTCCGTTGGGATTTTCCATATCGTAAACAAGGAATGACTTAAAATTGCTTGTAACAACCCAGCGTGGATGCTGTGACAACGGAAGCCCAGAGATATATTTTCGTGCCTGTTGAAATGGATTTAATAAAGTTCCATCAGACTGCCTGATAGGTTCTCGAAGGTCTTTATCTATACTTTTCTGCTCAATCATTACTTTTGTAGACGGAATATAAATGTCTATAAAATTAGTGATTGTCTTATCCGTAAATTTTTCTTTTATCTGATTTTCAAAATATACAAAGTTTGCAAAGTCTTTTATTCCAAAAACATTGCAGAGCAAATCCAGCCAGAATTTCTGACTCTCCCCTTTTTCATAACCTTTATCTTTCCAGTCTTCACTGAACTTTTTTGCAGCCTTTGATTGTTCCGTTTGTGTCATAAGAAAAATATAGCATAAAAAAGTCAGTTTTTTAAGGGGCATTAAGGGGAGTTACGGGTAACAATTATCTCTTCTATTCCTACTCTTTCCACGCCAGGCGCATTTTAAGAAAATCCTTCATGT
>JAEDFX010000172.1 GCA_016297805.1 Treponema sp.
AATCAAGAAAACCAATTTACAAAGGTAGTTCTTTTTGGAAAACTTCCTTTTGATGTTATACCGAAAGAAGAAAAGATTAGAACTGTTTACATGCAGGCTTGTTTGGCTTATGTGAATTATGGTGCTATTAGTAATATAGACGTAAGAAATATTTTTGGATTAGAAGAAAAAGAAAGTTATAAGAGTTCAAGATTAATCAAAGAAACAGTAGATGCTAAATTAATTAAAGTGGTTGATGAAACAACCGCTCCAAGGTATATGAAATATATTCCAATATGGGCTTAATCTAACTTGCAGTAACTTGCAGTTATTTGCAATCTTTTGAAGAATATGGTCATTTTTTTTGCGGAAACACTAAAAAAAGCAGATAAATTTGCTTAAAATTAGTGTTTCGTATAGGAATCTAACTTGCAGTAACTTGCACTCGCCTG
Organism: Treponema sp.; assembly: GCA_016297805.1. Lineage (GTDB taxonomy): Bacteria > Spirochaetota > Spirochaetia > Treponematales > Treponemataceae > Treponema_D. The sequence goes on from JAEDFX010000172.1 coordinate 432, forward strand.
ATTTGTTCTCCTGTAGTAAATTTTCGGGGGCTATTCAGAGATACAGTTTAGAAATAGTTTTTTTACATCAAATTGGCATAGAATGAGAACAGTACTACTGTTATTAACCCTGAAACAGCTACGGAAAGGCTGCTCATGGCTCCTTCCACTTCGCCCAGTTCCATGGCTTTTGCGGTTCCCAGGGCATGGGAGCCTGTGCCGATTGCAACGCCTTTAGCAACGGGGTGTGTAATTCTAAAAAGCTTTAGTATTACAGATGCACTTATGTTTCCTGTAATTCCGGTAATAACAATTACTGCCGTAGTGATGGAAGGAATGCCGTTGTATTGTTCAGACATAGCTAATCCAATTGGGGTTGTAATTGATTTTGGCAATAGAGCAATGTACTCTGGGCGAGAAAATCCAAAAGCGAGAGAAAATCCGAAAATCAGAGTCATGCTGGTAATACAGCCAGAAAGAATACCTAATAATATGGCCAGCCAGTTTTCCTTTAATTTTTCGAACTGTTCATAGAGCGGAATTGCAAGACAGACTGTAACAGGTGTAAGCAAGAAGGAAAGAAATTTTGTTCCCTCCTTGTAAGACGCAACATCGAGTTTAAAAATCAGAAGAACGGCAATACAGATTATGGTTGAAATCATAAGTGGATTGAAGATTGCCATTTTGAATTTGTTTTTTAGAGCAACGCCTAGCTGATAGGTTATAAGAGTAAGGAATACATAGAAAAAAGTTGAATTTGTGAGAAAGTCTTTCATTAGTGCTCCTTATGTCCCCTCGACAGGTTCATGAGTTGCAGTAGATTTGTCTTTCAGCTTCATTATTAACTGGGTAATATGGCCGGAAATAATCATTACTACAAAAGTGGAAAGTATTGCAGTTAAGGTAATCTGCCACCAGTGGGCTTTTAGTACATCCAGACTGTCCAGAATTGCGACTCCTGGCGGAACGAAAAAGATGGGCATTATATCAATAAAGAATTTACTGGTCTCTTTTACTTTTGAAAGTGGGAAAATTCTGAGTTTAAGTGCGCAAAACATGAGAATGAGGCCGTAGATTCCTCCTGGAATTGGAAGGGGAATGAACCAAGCAAGAAGTTCTCCAAGAAAGGAGACGGAAAGAATTATTAGAAATTGATTTACGTGTTTCATAATTTTTATAGATTCCCGTGTCAAGCACGGAAATGACATATAAGTCAAGCTTCAGTGATTGACAATGAGAGTATATATTATTTCTAGCATTTTTGGAATATTGTGGTACAATAGTAGTGTTACATATTTATGGAAGACAGTAAAAACACGACAGTAGATGCAGAATCTCTTAAACAACTTCAACGTGCTCTTTTTTATGAATCGCAGTTTAGAAATGCCATAGTAGCTGATGCTGTATCTTTTTTTGATGCAAACATCACTATGGATGTTATTGAAAGCGACTTCTTCTTTCGAAATAGTGATAATGGATTCATTTCTGTTCCAGAGTATCTGGGAATCATCCCACCATGTAAATTTTCTGAGTTTTTGAAAGCTTGGTTTGACATAATGGTTCCAAATTTGAATCAGAAGGTTTTGCGGGATGTTTCTGTTTTACGGGAAACCTTGCTGGAAGTTTATTCTCAGGGAAAACGTGAATATGTATTAAATTACTGGGCAGAAGATATAAATGGAAAAAAAATCTTCTATAATCATCGTTTTTTATTGACTTGTAATGAGTTTGGAAATGTTTGTGCCCTCTCAATCATTAAAGATTCAACTAAGCTTCACGAACTTGATGCTGAGGGAATTCAAAGTGAGCTGGAGCAGTATGCCTTTTTTGATCCAATCACTAATGGTTATAATTATATAAAATTCAAATCTGAATTAGTGGAACAGAATGTACCTGGATTTATTGTAAGCCTTGATATTCATTCCTTTAAAATCATCAATTCTATATGTGGAATTTCAAAGGGTGATGAAGTAATCAAGCATATTTGGGAATGCATTCTGACTGTAATAGATATCGAGAACAAAGATCTTGCAGCTCATATTAATGCGGATCATTATATCATCTTTGTGCCAGGAGAAAAGGAAGAGGATTTAATTGGTACTCTTAAGGCTCTTTCCCTTTCTCTGCTTATTATTTCTGTAGATTTGGATGTGCCAGAAATTCATCCTTACTATGGAATTTCCCGATGGACACCGGAAAAGAAAATCGAGATGGCCTATAGCGAGGCTATCACTGCAAAACATAACGCAAAATATCTGGAAAACATGAACTATGCTTTCTTTAATGAAGAAGATACTTTGCGTTTAATTCACGAAAAACAGGTTATTGATTCATTTGAAACAGCACTTGCCAAAAAGGAATTTGAAATCTGGTTTCAGCCAAAATTCTCACCTAAGAATAAAAAACTGGTTGGAGCTGAAGCTCTTGTACGCTGGAGAACTGAAGATGGTAAACTGATGAAGCCTGATGATTTTATTCCAATTTTTGAACGAAATAATATGATTCGTGCTTTGGATGAATATATCTTCAGAAATGTTTGTCATCAGCAAAAACGATGGCAGCTGGAAGGAAAAAAAATCGTGCCAATTTCGGTGAATCTTTCCAGAGCCAGCTTGTATTATAAGGGGATTGCGGAACAGTATCAGCGAATTGCGGAAATCTCGGAAATCAGGACAGAGTATGTTCCTATTGAAATTACTGAGTCGGCAACGGTGGCTAATGACAAGGTAAAAGAGGTTATAGAAAACTTCCACAAGTGCGGATTTTCTATTCATATGGATGATTTTGGTTCGGGATATTCTTCATTGGCATCGCTGAACCTTATGCATTTTGACACTATTAAGCTTGATAAGAGTCTGGTTGATTTTATTGGACAGTTCGGCGGTAACAGATTGATTGAACATACCATTTTACTGGCAAAGGAAATGGGAATTATGATTACTGCGGAAGGTGTAGAAAACGAGGCTCAGGTAAAATTCTTGAAGAATATTGGTTGTGATAGTATTCAGGGATACTTCTATTCAAAGCCTGTACCAGTTGATAAATTTGTGAAATTCCTTGATGGAGTGGGTGCAGTT
>JAEDFX010000173.1 GCA_016297805.1 Treponema sp.
ATCTTCAGAAGTATTTAAAATCTCTCTTACAATTCGGTCTCCTTCTGTTGTATGAAGTTTCATTTGTGCGAATTCTTCCGGTGTAAGCTTTCCTGGCTTCTTAAGTACAGAATCAGGAACGACAATTTTTCCAATATCATGCATTGGGGCTGCTTTATAGATACATTCAATAAAAGCATCATTTATGATATCTGAAAATAAACCTTTTTCCTTTGCTTTTTTTGAAATAAGTGCGGAATATTCTGCAGTTCGTTTTACATGTGCACCAGTACCACCATCCCGACTTTCAATAAGGTTTGCCATACTAAGGATAGTTCCTTCCTGCATTTTTATAAGTTTGTCATTTTTTATATTTAATTCAGATGCAAGCTGATTGTTTGTATAACTAAGCCAATGACTGTGGAATGCAGAAATCATCTGTTCAATCAGTATGTGTTCACCAGGCAAATATTGATCTCCATTTTCCTTTTTTCCTACATATACAACGCCTGTGCATTTATTTGCCCGTATAATTGGAATGCTGAAGCCTCCATCTTTATAGAAAGTAACTTTTTTCTTTGTATTACTTTCATTGAGCCTGTAAAGTTTTTCTTCTTTAGAAATTTTACCCCAAGTATAAAGATTATCCCAAGTTCCTTGAAGATTCTTTTTGTAAAAGAGTATAAATGAACAGTTTAAAATTTTATTGATTTCCTCAGATGTAATCTGATGTAATTTTTCAGTATTGGTTATTGATGAAATCAAAGACTTATATGAAATCAATTTTGCATTATTTTCTTCTGTGTTAAGAGAGAAGAATTTATTCATTATTCTAAAAATGGAATAGAAAATTAAAGGTGAAATTGCTACATAAGTTATAGAGAAGAGTTCTGATTTGATGGAAGGAATAAAGTCTAAAATTGTAATAAATATAGGAACTGAAATAACCAGATATGCAAGAAAAGATGTAATCCAAGAAACAATCCTAGACCTAATCAGATTTTTTGCATTAAAAATGGCCAGCAGGAGCATGAATGGAAGGAATATAAAAGCTATTATATTGTAGATTTTTTCATATTCTGTCATAAACATAGAGCTGGAAATAACAAATGCAAAATGATCAACAAGCAATGGTGTTACAGCAAATGCCAGACCAAGTACAAAAAACTTAAAGGTTGTTGTTAATGTCTTTGGAAAAGTAAACATTATTACAAAAAAAAGAACCAAAAAGATGATGCAGCAGGTAATTATAAGATAAGTATTCAGTTTATAAAAAGGATTAACTGAAATATCCCATTTAAATACAAAAATATGGAGATATTTAAGAAAAAAAAATGATGCTGGAATATATTTTATGTATTTAAAATAGTCTTTATAGTTTGCATAAATGAAAATTTCTGAAAAATAATAAAATATACATGTAAAAGTGAAAGACAGACCAAAATCAAGCAAAACTGATGTTATTATTGTATAAAAATAAGTAGTGAAATCAGCTGTATAAATATTTGCTGTAGTTAAAGCTAAAAAGTACAGACTAAATACCAAAGGTGTAGCTGTTTTATCGGTATTTAGAAACAGAACAATTCCCATACCAGTAAAAAGCATAAAGACTGCAATAATGAATTTAAGTATTTCAAAAAATGAGATTGATTGGAGTCTTTCCTTAACTGGAAGTTTTTTCAGGTGAAAAGAAAAATTTTCGTCTTTATTACCAATTAATGTGACTTCGGAATCATATTTGTAAAAGTCAGAAAAATTTTTCTTAAAGGCTTCTTCGGTTACAGAATTTCTGTAGGATATAATATCAGGTACACTAACACCGTTAATATTCTTGTAATAGTATTTATCCTTAACCTGATTTTCTCCGGCGGGAGTATTCGGAATTACTTTTGTAACATAAAAATAAGGGTCGTATATTTCATATTTAAATCCAAGATTATAAAGGGGTTGTTTTAAAGTAATAAGGAATTCTGTAATAATTAATATAAAAATAAAAAATCCAACACATAAGCTGATTTTTTTTCCGGAAGTAAGGCATGTGGTTTTCATATATTTATTTCTATTATAAATGCTAAACTCTCGGATATCAAATTTTTACTTTGCATAAATGGTAATTGAAAATCATTCCTCATAATGCTAAAATACACCAAATAAAATTTAAATTAATTTTATAGGAGCATAAAATGATCTACACAGCAGAAGTAGAACATATGTGTCCTTTAACAAAAGGCGCATATCATGGACCAGCACCTATCCCTGAAGAAGGCGAATGGGTACAGGTTAAAAAAATTGAAGATGTTTCTGGTTTCACACACGGTATTGGTTGGTGTGCACCACAGCAGGGAGCATGTAAGCTTTCTTTAAATGTTAAAGAAGGTGTTATTGAAGAAGCACTTGTTGAAACAATTGGTTGTTCAGGTATGACACACTCAGCAGCTATGGCTTCAGAAATCCTTATTGGAAAAACTCTTCTTGAAGCATTGAATACTGACTTGGTATGTGATGCTATCAACACAGCTATGCGCGAACTCTTTATGCAGATTGTTTACGGTCGTACACAGTCTGCTTACTCTAAGAACGGTCTTAAAGTTGGTGCTTCTTTGGAAGACCTGGGAAAGAACCTTCGTTCTCAGGTTGGTACTATGTTTGCTACACGCAAAAAAGGTCCACGTTACCTGGAAATGACAGAAGGATACGTTGAAACATGTGCTATCGATAAAGACGGACAGATCATTGGTTACAACTGTATCAACTTCGGTAAATTGATGGATGCTCTTAAAGCTGGAAAACCTGCTGAAGAAGCTATCGCTGGTGCACGCACACACTATGGTCGTGTAACAGAAGATCAGGGTATGGTTAAATTAATCGACCCACGTAAAGAATAGGACTTGGAGGAATATAGATATGGCATTATTTGAAGATTACGCTGGACGTATCCCACAGGTTAATAAAGCTCTTAAAGAATATGGTTTTGCAGAAGGTGAAGAAGGACTTCAGGCTGCCCGCAAGCTTTGTCAGGATAGAGGATTTGATCCTTATGAAATCTGTCAGTCAACACAGCAGATTTGTTTTGAAGATGCAAAATGGGCTTATGTATTAGGTTCTGCAATTGCTATTAAAGAAGCTGAAAAAACTGGTGACAAAACTGGTTCTACAGCTGCTGCTAACATTGGTAAAGGACTTCAGGCATTCTGTTTGCCAGGTTCTGTAGCTGATGACCGTAAAGTAGGTCTTGGACACGGAAACTTAGGCGCTCGTCTTCTTTCTGAAGAAACACAGTGTTTTGCATTCTTAGCTGGTCACGAATCTTTTGCAGCAGCTGAAGGTGCTATTAAAATTGCTGCTAACGCTAACAAAGTTCGTAAGAACAAGCTTCGTGTTATCTTGAACGGTCTTGGAAAAGATGCTGCTCAGATTATTTCTCGTATCAACGGATTTACATACGTTCAGACACAGTTCGATTACTTCAACGGTGAAGGAACAGACAAAGCTCTTAAAG
>JAEDFX010000052.1 GCA_016297805.1 Treponema sp.
AATAAATAACACATCCCACGTTATTTCAATCTTCCAAAGGTGTAGCCTCGGTCGCTGATGACTGGGGCTGTTTTTATTTCAAAGTAACATACAGCGTTTTGGTTCAGCTTTAGGAAAATTGTGTTGCTGCATCGCTTTGTTTCAACAAAAGGAGTTGCGCTTGTTCGGAGTATTTCCAATTCTTCTGCATCTGGATTTGCGTGTTCTCCCAGGTCGTGCCAAACTTTCAATGGATTACAAACTTCCTCATCAACGAGTTCTGTAAGAAGTACGTTTGAATCTTTGGCTGTGGACATTGGTAGTTGTAAATCAATATTTGCTACTGAACCTGTCATATCAACATCAACATTCCATGCGATTCCCTTGTAGTAAACTGCTTCTTCACCTGTACGGAGTTTATCAATATCAGCTTTACACTGAACTACTATGCAATTTTCATCCTTATATACGCATTTTACATAATCTTTTGTAAGTTTACGGTAAAAGGCGAAGGTCCAGAAGGTTGGTTTTGGAATCATTCCATTGGCAACCATACCAAATCCGCCGTGAAATGGGGTAAATGGAACACCATGTTCTTCAAAAATATCCCCAAAAGTCCAGTATGAATATGAGCGGTGATTATCACCAAAGGTTGAAAGCATATTTGCAATGTATGCGGCATTCAAATTTGTGTCGTGAACTGGTGCATTTGGAATGTATGAGGTGTTGTATTCTGTGACGTTGATATCCATTCCTTTGAATTCTGGGAAAGAATCTACAATTCCCCGGGTTGAATCCAGCTGTTCAAAGCACTTTTCTTTTGGATGAAGCTTTGGATATCCATAGTGACCGTCTGGGGCAGGAAGTTCTGTTGTATAATGATGACGGCTTACAAAATCTAGTGGACATTGGTAGTCGCGAACGTGTTCCAGAAATGCTTTTATCCATACTTGATCAGTTCCTCCGCAAACTGCAGGCCCGCCTACCTTGAATCTCTGGTCAACTTCTTTTACTGCTTTGGAAGAAAAATCATAAAGCTTAAAATATTCTTCCATATTTGAATCTTTCCAGAAGCCCGGAAGGTTTGGTTCATTCCATACTTCAACAGGCCATGTAACAACTTCTTCACGTCCATAGCGGGAAATAAGGTGAGTCAGTGTGGCTTTGATTAAATCAGCCCATTTTGAATAATCTTTTGGTGGTGTTGTGTTTCCTTTCCAATAGAAAATTGTCTGTTCGCCACTGGCAAGCTTTTTTGGCATAAATCCTAGCTCAATAAATGGACGGATATTCAGTTGGAGGTAAGAATCCATTACCATATCAAGGTAAGTCCAGTTATATTCAACTTTTATTTCGCCATCTTCTTCATATTCCTGATAGATGGCCATATCGTCAGAAAAAAGTCCGTGACCGCGAATGTGTTCAAAGCCGATTTTTTCCTGAACAAATTTAAGCTGTTCAAAATATTGTTTCTGTAGAGCCAGTCCCATTCGACCTGTTCCTACACAGTAAAATGCATTGTTATTAAAAGTTACGTTTTCATTTCCAGTTATTTTCATCATAAATATAAATCTAAGGGATAATTGTTAGACTTTCCATAATAGAAATTGCCTAAAATAGAATATTTTATTAATTTTTTTGGATTTTTATGGTAGAATAAAATACTGTATTTTCATTTTGCGAGTTTTTTTGATGAAAAATATTGGTGTCTTAGTTCCAGATTTTAGCGTTGAACATTGTCAGGATTTTGTAAAAGGTGTAATTGATTATTACTCATCAATGCCTGATGTGAATGTTTTTATTGTACAGACTTTTTTTGGTCATGAATCTATTGGTGTTTTTAATTATCAATATTGGTCTACAATTGAAATTCTTAAGTCAAAACAAATAAATGCTTACATTATTGCTTCTGGATTATATTGCTCGCAGTGGAATAAAAATAAGCTTCAGGAATTAGTGTCTAAGTTTGATGGTCGTCCGGTGATTTCTTCTTCCGTTGATTTGGAAATGGAAAATACTTATTCAGTAATTAATGATTCCGGAGATTCTTATAAAGAGATTGTTAAGCATCTAAAAGAAATTCATGGGTGTAAAAAAATCGCTTTTATGTCTGCAGTTTCTACTGGTTCGCCAGAAGCTTTTGACAGATTTGAAAAGTTTAAAATTGCTTTAAAAGAAAATCAGCTTGATTTTGATGAGAATCTTGTTTTTGATGGAAGCTTTGTGGAAGATAGGGCTAAGGCTGCAATTTTAAATAAGCTTCATTCTAAGGAAGATTTAAATTTTGATTCAATTGTTTGTTCCAGTGATTTAATGGCAATTGGTTGTTATCACGCTTTTGAAGAGCTGGGTATTTCTGTGCCTGATGATGTTAAAGTTGTTGGGTTTGATAATACAATCCATGCCTATTTATGTAATCCAAAATTAACAACTATTAGTCAGAATATAGAAGCCCAGGGAACAAAATGTGCTGAACTTGCTTTGCGTGCAATTAATGGTGAAAAATTAAATCATATTAATCAGTCAGGCTTAATGACAATGTATCGTCAGTCTTGTGGTTGTGTGGAAATTTCAAATCAGTCTGCTTCCTATAAGGATTCTAGTGGAAAGATTTGTCTGGAACAGGGTAAGCGCGGGCATGCAATAGATCTTTATCTGGATGAAATTCTTGAAAAGCATAAATATGCATCACTCCTTGATCAGGTTAAGACCGCCAATACCTTACGACAGTTGTATTACAATATAGATAACATTGTTAATATTTCCATGCTTAAAGATATGGCAATATGTTTGTATGATGAGCCATTGTTTTTGAATAAACTTGATGATAGCGTAATGCCTTCTAAGGTGGAAATGCATATTTATTCAACTAAAAATGCTCATGAAAAATTTTATAGGCCTGGAGTAATTTTTAATCCTAAGAAAGTGATTTGTCCTATAAATTCTATCAGGGAAGAAAGGGGTGTTTATATTTTATATCCTATTTTTTCTGGAGAAGAGAATTATGGATATATGGTCTGTAAGCCGGCAAAATCTGACTTCAATGCGTACATTGTAAATATGCGTATTCTTGCCACTGCTATTTCAAACTCGGTGGAATATACAAATAATATTATGCAGAAAGAACAGCTTTTTACTGAAAATACTAATCTTGCAAAGACAAATACAAATCTTTCTATGGAATCCAAAACTGATGAGCTTACTAAGATTTTGAATCGTCGTGGTTTTATGGAAATTGGACAGCGTTCTATTGATGTTATTCAGGAGCTGAATAATTCTTGTGTAGTATTCTTTGCTGATATGGATGGTCTTAAAACTATTAATGATACTTATGGTCATGAAATGGGAGATAAGGCTATTAAACTTCAGGCAGAAATTTTAAGTAAAGCCTTCCGTGCCAGTGATGTTGTTGGTCGATTAAGTGGTGATGAATTTGGAATTGTTGCAAATTCTATGTCTATTGAAAATGTTGATGCTATGCGTAAGAAAATTTCGAAGATGTGCGAAGAGGTTTCTAAAGCAAATAACCTGCCTTTCATTCTTTCCATTTCTATGGGTGCGGTTGATTTGTCTGAAAATAATATTCTTACCAAGCTTTTGACTAAGGCTGATAAGCTTTTATATGAAGAAAAACGGATTAAGCACGGAAAATGCAAGACTGATGAAAGCTATACATATAAATGAATTCTGAAACAAATTTATAGTAATTTTTCCAAAATCACTTTATTAATCTATACAAATATACTATACTAGTGTTATGAATACTGGTAGGACGTATATTGCCATTGATTTAAAATCTTTTTATGCTTCTGTGGAATGCAGAGAAAGGGGACTGGATCCTTTAGCGACGAATCTTGTTGTAGCGGATGCGACTCGATCTTCTAATACTATCTGTCTTGCTGTTACACCAACTCTTAAGGCTTATGGGCTTTCTGGTCGCAGTCGTCTTTTTGAAGTAGAAGCAAAAGCTAGAGAAGTAAAGAATAAGACTGGAAAAGAATTGGAATATATTGTTGCTGTTCCCAGAATGAGTTTGTATATATCTTATTCTTCCTGGATTTACAAAATCTATTTAAATTTTTTTAGTCCCGATGATATACATGTGTATTCAATCGATGAAGTTTTTATAGATGTAACTTCTTATTTGAAATTTTATAAAACAACAGCATATGAACTTACCAGAAAAGTCATAGCAGAGGTATTGTCTCAAACGGGAATAACTGCAACTGCTGGAATAGGAACAAATCTTTATCTTTGTAAGATTGCAATGGATATAGTGGCAAAGCATATTCCTGCAGATAAGTTTGGTGTACGTATTGCCCAGCTGGATGAGCTTTCTTATCGGCAAAAATTGTGGACTCATAAACCTATTACTGATTTCTGGAGGATTGGTGCAGGTACGGCAAATAGACTTGCAAGGTTGCGGCTTTTTACAATGGGAGATATTGCCAGGTTTTCTTTGAATAATGAGCAAACTTTGTATGATACTTTTGGAATTGATGCTGAAATTCTTATAGATCATGCCTGGGGGTATGAACCAGTTTCTATGAAGGAAATAAAAAGTTATAAATCACAGCAGAAGAGTTTAAGTAATGGTCAAGTTTTAATGAAGCCTTATGAATATGAAAAAGCAAAGATTATTGTACGGGAAATGGCAGAACTGTTGGCTCTTGATTTGTATGAGAAGAGGTTGCTGACTACAGGTGTTTCTTTATGGATTTGCTATGACAGGCAAGGTTTGGAGTCATCAGGATATGAAGGGGAACTGGCACGAGACCCATGGGGTAGAATAATGCCAAAACCGGTTCATGGTGGAATGGGATTAGGATGGGAAACAAATTCTTCTACCATTCTAGTGAATGCCTTTATGAGAATTTTTGAAGCTATTGTAGATCCCCGGTTGATGGTTAGAAGAGTAAATCTGGCGGCGGGAGATGTGATTCATATTGAAGATAAACAACCGGAACTATTTGATGATTTTGAAGAGCATGAAAAGGAAGACCGTTTACAAGAAGTAAGGCTTGATATAATCAGACGGTTTGGAAAGAATGCTATTCTTAAGGGAATGAATCTTGAAGAAGGTGCCATGACTCGGGAGCGTAATATACAGATTGGAGGTCACAAAGCATAATGAAATGTACTATAATAGAAGAATATGAAGATATTTTGGAAACTCAATGGCCCCGTGAGACCTTGAGAGCAAAAATGCCATTAAAAAACAGGGCAAAAATATTTCTGCCTTTTTCGGCATTGAAAGGGTTTGAAGAAAGTCTGGATTCAGTACGAGTGGGGCAGTTAAAGTGATATAATAGGACAGTGGAGTATTTTTATGGAAATAGATTACATTATAAAAAAGAGTCGCAGGCGTACTATGAGCGTGCATGTTGATTCAGATAAAAAAGTAATTGTAAAAGCTCCTATTGGTACTCCAACCTATGTAGTAGAAGAGTTTTTAAAAGAAAAAAAAGTCTGGATTGTAAATCAAATAACTAAAATAGAAAATCAGACGATGGTTGCTCAACAACTGGGGATGCTTTCTAAAAAGGAACTGGCAGCAGTAAAAAAGCGGGCAAAAGTTCTTATTCCAGAGCGAGTTGATTATTATGCAAAGCTTTCCGGAATAACTTACAACAGGATTTTTATTCGTCTACAAAAAACCAGATGGGGAAGTTGTTCCGCTGATGGAAATTTAAATTTCAATTGTCTGCTGGCACTTATGCCATTAGAAATTCTGGATAGTGTTGTGGTTCATGAACTCTGTCATAGACATCACATGGATCATTCCAAGGAATTTTATACAGAAGTGTTAAGTATTTTTCCTGATTACAAACGGTGTAACAAATGGCTTAAAGAAAACGGACAGGCTTATTTTATGAGGTTACCTTGATGGAATAAACCACTTGGCGGATGGATTTTTCAGTTTATATAGACTATATTTATAAGAAAATTTAGGAGATAGAAATGGCATCTTTATTAATTGAAATGTATTCAAATTGTTTGTGCAGAAGCACATCTTTAAAAATGGTCATTCCAACTGATCCCCGTAAAGGAGATTTTCCTCCAGCTCCAAAAAATCCTAATCTTGATCGTCCAATGAAGACTTTATTTTTGCTTCACGGTTATTCTGGAAAAGGAGATTGCTGGGTTCCTGAGTATCTGGCAGAAAAATATAATTTTGCAGTAATTTGCCCAACTGGGGAAAACGGTTTCTGGTTGAATGGTCTTTCCACAGGTCATGCTTTTCAATCATTTATAGGCGAAGAGCTTGTCGAATTTGTTCGTACAACTTTTGGTCTTGCTAAAACAAGGGAGGATACATATATAATGGGTCTTTCTATGGGTGGTTTTGGAGCATTGCATACAGCCCTTGCTTATCCGGATGTATTCAGTAAGACAGCACCTCTATCATCTGCTTTTATACATCATGAAGTAGCAGGAATGAAACCGGGACAGAGTAATCCAATTGCAAATTATGATTATTATCGTGAATGCTTTGGAGAACCTTCAAAGCTTTTGGAAAGTGAAAATAATCCTGAAGTACTTGTAAAAAAACTGAAGGCGGAAGGAAAACCTTTACCAGAAATATTCATGGCTGTTGGCACGGAAGACTTCCTTTTGGAACCAAATCGTGCAATGCATAAATTCCTGGAAGAGCAGGGTGTTGAACATACTTATCTTGAATGGGGTGGAAATCACGATCCAAAATTCTGGGGAGAAGCGGTTGAAAAATATATTCCGATTATGATGAAATAACATCATATTATATTATAACCTATTGACACGATAGGTTATGTGTATGTATAAATACTTCAATATGAATTCTTAGTTTTCAAGGAGTACTGTAATGAAGAAATCAATAAAATTAATGATAGTTCTTACTGTTATTGTGCTGGGACTTACTTGTAATGTTTCTGCAAAACCAAAAAAAGCAAAATCTAATGTTCGTGTGATTCAGCTTGCTCATACACCTACCAATGTGCCTTATGGATATCTTAATGATAAAGGACAGTCAGATGGGTTTGAAGTTTCAGTTCTAAAAGCTGTAGATGAATTGCTTCCTCAATATGAATTCAAATTTAATGCTGTTTCTGATGATGAACTTTTAATTGGTCTTGAAACAGGGAAATATCAGATTGGTACAAAAGGTGCTTGGCTTACAGAAGAACGCAAAAAGAAATTTGCAATTCCTTCCGAACCAATTGCAGCCAGCATAATTGGACTTGCGTATCGTACTTCAGATGCAGATAAAATTACAGATATGGACAGTTTTGCTGCATATTCAGGAAAGCTTATTCCAATTTCTCCACTGAGTGCTCAGTATTCTGTAATTGAAGATTACAACAAAATGCACGAAGGTAAGCCACAGATTAAACTGATTCCTTCAGATGTTTTTGATATTGCCGATTCTTATCTTTGGGTTTTGGAAGGCCGTTATGATGGTTATTTAGTTCTTAAACTTTCTTTTGAAAAGAATGTACTTAAAGAAAAGGGACCATATCATAAATTTGCAGATCAGCTTTCTTATGTACCATATAAAGGAATTCCTACATGGCCATTATTCAATAAAGCAGAAACACAGCTTGTAAAAGATTATGAAAATGCTATAAAAATTCTAAAAGATAATGGAACAATTGAACAGCTTTCATTAAAATACTTTGGAGAAAACGTTTTTGATTTTGTAACAGAGTAGATTTAGGCTGTAAAATTTAATGAATAGACCCTTTGAACCATGGCAGATTTTAAAATCATTTAAGTTCATTATTCCTCATATAGGAATGACTTTTTCTGTAGTTTTGTTGACGGTTTTCTTGGGTCTATTTTTTTCCATTATTCTTGTTCGCCAGCAGTTCAGTAAAAATAAGTTTTGGAACGGTTTTGCTAATTTCTTTATTCATATCCAGCGTTGTACTCCATCAATTGTATTGCTTTTTATAGTTTTTTATGGCATTCCAAAATTTGCCATGGTAATTTTTAAGGTAAATATCAACTTTTTTCCTAAAATAATATTTGTTGTAATATCTCTTGCTCTTTTATATTCTGCTCAGCTTGCAGAAATAATTCGCTCTGCTTTACTTTCTGTTGGAAAAGGGCAGTATGAAGCAGCTTTAACATCTGGACTCACACCTTTTCAGGCAATGATTAGAATTGTAATTCCTCAGGCATTTGTTATTGCGGTTCCAAATTTTGGCAATTCACTTATTGCACTTTTTAAAGAAGGTAGTCTTGCTTATACCATAGGACTTATCGATGTTATGGGGGCAGGAAATCTAATTATATCTCTGAATTATGGTGGATATGCTCTTGAAACTTATATAGCTCTGGCAATTATATATTGGACAATAACTATTATAATAGAAAGGTCTTTCATGTTATTGGAACGTCATTTTTCTAAAGGAAGGGAAAATGCTGCTTAATACTGAATTCATGATAAAGACTTTCTGGGCCTCTTTTAAAGCTATTCCTGTAACATTGGAAATTACTTTTATTTCTATACTTCTGGCAATACTACCTGCATTTGGGATTGCTATGGCACGTTTAAAAAACAGAAAGCCATGGGCAGGAATAGGTGCTGTTTATGTTTCATTTATGCGAGGAACACCGATTCTTCTGCAAATACTCATTGTGTATAGTATTTTGCCTAGCTGCTTAAATTTACTTTTTAAAAAAATTGCACCTTCAATAAATGTTTTTGATTTAAATCCAATTATTTACGCATTCACTGTATTCACTCTTAATACTATTGCCACACTTAGTGAAGTATTCCGTTCAGCAATGCAGACTGTAGATAAAGGTCAATTTGAAGCGGCCTTATGTAGCGGACTTACATATTTTCAAGCCTACAGAAGAATTATAATTCCTCAGGCTATGGTAAGTGCTATTCCGAATATTTGCAATCTTTGTGTAAATCTTATAAAAAATACATCTCTTGCTTTTATGATGACAGTAAAAGATATTACTGCAGTTGCAAAAATTCAGGCTTCTTATGGTTTTAACTATATAGAGGCATACCTTGATATTTTTGTTATTTATATTATTGTTTGTACAGTAGTACAAGTTATATTCAAAATCTTGGAAAAGAAGCTTACTAAAGGAGATGTGAAAAAAATTACTTCCGTGTAATTTTTTTCACTGCAGTTTGCTGCTACGTTGTAACATCAAACTGCTTATACAACGCTTCCATGCGTTACCGCTAATGCGGTGTTTTTAAAGGAGATTTGCAATGTTAGAAATTAAAAATGTTTATAAATCTTTTGGAAAGCTTGATGTTCTTAAGGGTGTAAGTCTTACTGTAAATAAAGGTGATGTTGTAGTAATAGTTGGTCCTTCTGGGTCTGGAAAAACGACACTATTTCGTTGTGTAAATTTTCTTGAACAGGCAGATAGTGGAAGTATAGAATTTGATGATATAAAGACTCCATTGAATCATGCTTCAAAAAAAACAATCCTTTCTATAAGAAAGAAAACAGGTTTTGTTTTTCAGAATTATAATCTTTTTAACAATAAAACTGCACTTGAAAATGTTATGGAAGGACTTGTAATTGGAAGGAAAATGCCAAAAAAACAGGCGGAAGAAATTGCTAAGAAGGCCCTGGATAAAGTTGGCTTATCAGATAAATACAATAATTATCCTAAAAGCTTAAGTGGCGGTCAGCAGCAGCGTGTAGGAATTGCACGTGCTATAGCACCAAATCCAGATGTTATACTTTTTGATGAACCAACTTCTGCTTTGGATCCTGAACTTATTGAAGATGTTTTAAGTGTAATCAAGAAGCTGGCAGATGAAGGTACCACAATGATTATTATTACCCATGAAATGAGTTTTGCAGAAGAAGTTGCTTCCCATGTTATTTTTATGGATGGTGGAACAATTGTGGAACAGGGAAGTCCTCAGCAAATATTCCATACTCCAAAAGAGGAACGCACAAGAAAATTCCTAAAAAGGGTATTGCGGTAATCAGTATTTTATAAATAAGATTAATCGCGCTTCTTAAAAAGCATACATGGACGTCCACCAGTTTCATAATTGATGTTTTCCAAAATTACCCCCTGTTGTTCCAGATAATTCAAGTAATGTCGGACTGTAACAATTGAAAGCCCTAGTTTTTCTGCAATAATATCGCTGGAACACCATCCCGAGTTCTCTTCAAAAAAATGAGAAATTGTGTTTAAAGTTATTGGTTGAATACCTTTTGGGAATTTTAAATCTGTATTTTTTTGAGAATAACCTAAATTAGAGGAAATAAGCTTATCTACAGTTTCTTGATTTACCATATTATTTTCCTTTAAGAAGGCAATCTTATTCATAAATTTATCTAAGGCAGTCTGGAAGCGTTCAAAAGCAAAAGGCTTAATAAGATAATCTGTTACTCCAAGATGCAAGGTCTTTTCCAAGGTGGAAGTATCGTTTGCAGCAGTAACCATAATCACTTCTACAGGAATCTGCTTTTCTCGTATTTTAATTAATGTTTCAACTCCGTCCATAACAGGCATAAAAACATCAAGAACTATTAAATCAACAGAATTGGTTTCCAGAAACTTCAATGCTTCCAGTCCATTTCTACAACTACCAGCTATTTCAAATCCTTCAATTTTACGAACATACTGCTCATTAATCATAGCAACCATTGGATCATCTTCAACAATCAATACTTTATAATTATTCATTTTATCTTACACCTCCTTTTCTATGACTATTTTCTTATAATAACAGTGAAACAGGTTCCTTTTCCCGGTTCTGATTCAAAAAATATTTCACCATTTAAACTTTCAATCAGGTTTTTAGTATGATAAAGTCCAACGCCTCGTCCTGTGCCTTTTGTTGAAAATCCATTTTCAAAAACCCTTTCTTTGTTTTCATCGGAAATCCCACAACCATTGTCTTGAACTGATAGTTCCAGTCTGCCCGGTTTTGTAAACACACCAAAATGCAATTCTTTTGGTGTATTATCATTTGAGTTATAAAAATTCATGGAATCAATAGCGTTGTCTATAAGGTTTCCTGTAATTGTAACCAATGCTTCAGATGGAACATTAATATCTGAACTTTTAAAAGAGAATCCATCCATAAGATAGAATCTAACATTACATTCAGAAGCACGGGCAATTTTTCCAATAAGTAGGGCTGCAAAAGCTGAGTTGTCTACTGAATTCATTACAGCACTTACAGTTTCCTTCTGAATAATAGAAATGTTGTGAATGTAGTTTATAGCCTGCTGATATTCTCCAATCTGAACTAAACCAAGAATGACGTGAAGCTTATTGGTAAAATCATGATTGTTTGCTCGCATTGAATCGACTAAAAATTTTGTGCCTTCAAGGTCTTCAGTAAATTCATAGAATTGTCTTTTTATTTTTTGAAAATATGATGCACAGATAAGAATTTCTATAAAAATAGCCACAATAGTAATTACAAGGAACAGTAAAATAGTACGAATGGTTGAAGTTTTTATGGAAGATCTCAGTCGTATGGCAATAATGAATCCTAGATAATTCCCGTTATCATCATATAATATTGTATATGTTCGCCGTTGTGGACCTGAGGGACCATCATCATTTACGGTATAAAAACCTTTAGTATGTTTTGAAAAATCAGGTAACGTTCCATCGTAAGTTGTATTTATAAGCTCATGATTAGAATGATAAATTCTTCGATTCTGATTATCAATGATGGAAATAGCATCTATATCAGGCAGGTCGTTCAAGATATGGTCCATATACGATGTTAGGTGAGCCTGATCATAATCTTTTATTAATATGTACAGATGATTAATCAATTCTGATGTGTTTTGTAGATTCTCATTAAGTGACTTATTGTTCGCATTAATACTGAATATAAGCGCACCAGAAAAAAGAAGAATAGTTGTTATAACAATTAAAACAATTTGAGTTCTTTGAATCTGTTTGCGAATAGAATCTAAATTTGTATGAGAGGTTTTGTTGTCCACATCATAAATATAACATATTTATAAGTTTCATAAACCTTTAGTAAGTTAAAAAATCATAAATCGAAAGTAAAAGATAATATGAATTTTAAATTTATGATTTTTTATCTTTCAAAAAATTGATGTTTCCATTCAGAAGAATAATATAAGGCTATCAAATAAAAAAAAGAGGTTTTGTATGGAAATGGGACACATTTTTGAGGCACTTATGTTGGTTTGTTTTGGCTTTTCATGGCCATTGAATGTAATTAAAGGTTATAAAGCTAGAACAGCCAAAGGTACAAGTCTTGGTTTTATCATTTTAATTATTACCGGATATATTGCCGGGATTACTGCTAAATTTGTTAATGGGCAGATAAACTATGTATTAGGCGTTTATTTCTTGAACCTTCTTATTGTTATGATAAATGTTCTTGTTTATATAAGAAACGTTCATCTTGATAGAAAGTGTCCTGTAGAAGTAAAAAAAGATGAATCTGTAAAAACTGTCGGTGAAGCTAATTTTACTTTGTCTCAGGAAGAAAATATTGATTTCATAGTACCATCTGCAAAGCCAGATGCTGTTAAGACATCTATGGATTTTGCATATGCCATGGGATTGGGTAAATAAACCAACACGTTGAAGAATATTCATCAGGGGAATATAATCCTATTCAATGAATCTTTTTGATATTTTTATATTTTCCCTGAATGCAATAATGCCCCTTATTCTGATAATTCTTTTGGGATATTTTCTAAAACAAAAGGGGTTTCTTTCAAAAGAATTTTTGAAAATCGGCAACAAGCTGGTATTTAGAGTTTGTCTGCCGGTTATGCTTTTTTGTAATATTTCCGAGCTGGAAAATATCAGTCAGATACCATGGAAAGCTGTGCTTTATGTTCTATGTGTGATTGTGATTTTGGTAATTATTGGATTAATAATTGCTATGCTTACACCAGATGTGAATCAGAAGGGTGTAATGATGCAGTGTATTTTCCGCTCAAATTTCGCATTGATTGGTGTACCTCTGGCAGAATTGTTATACGGAAGTGCCGGAGTTTCTGCAGCTGCAATTCTATCTGCCTTTACTATTCCTATTTATAATGTTCTGGCTGTTATTGTTCTTACAGGCTTTAAGGGTGGTGCAGAGAGCAGCTCTCTTAAAAAACAGATTACGGGTATAGTTCATAATCCTCTGATTATTGGAGTTGTGTCTGGAATTGTTGTTTTAGTTCTTAAGATGAAAGTCTCTGCTTATCTGTCACAGAACTTAACCGAAAGCTTTAGGTTTTTAAAAACTACTCTACATTATATTTCCCGTTCTGCAACTCCGCTTTCCTTGCTTGTTCTTGGTGGCCAGTTTGAATTTAGCAAAGTGAAAGGATATAAAAAACAACTGATTGTTGGAACTTTAGGAAGAACAGTTATTGCACCTGCAATTGGACTGGGAATAGCTGCGATTCTAACTAAAACAGAAGTAATCGTATTTGAACCTGCCATCTTTGCTGCCCTTATTTCTCTTTTTGCCACACCAGTTGCAGTTGCATCTGCAATCATGGCAGAAGAAATGGATAACGATGGCCAGCTGGCTGCTCAGCTTGTAGTATGGACTTCGCTGGTTTCTGTTTTTACCTTATTTGGTTTTATTTTCTTTGCTAGGCTTCTTGGGCTCCTGTAGAAAGTGAAAACAGTTTGTTTTCCTGGT
This sequence comes from Treponema sp., assembly GCA_016297805.1. Lineage (GTDB taxonomy): Bacteria > Spirochaetota > Spirochaetia > Treponematales > Treponemataceae > Treponema_D. The sequence goes on from JAEDFX010000052.1 coordinate 13,607, forward strand.
TCCTAAAAATAATGCCGCTTCCGTCCAGTAAGCCTTGAATAAAACAAGTCTGAAGCTGGTAATATATTTCTATATCTCCATCAACTTTTTGCCATGCATCCTGATGAGTTTCCTGAAGCTTTTCCCATATAATTTTATTTGATTCAACAGTTGTTACGTTTTTAACGTCTGCCCAAGGCATTCCATCCATAACAAATGTGTTTATAAGTTCGTAAGCAGCTTCTACTGTAGAAATCTTTGCAGCCTTCAGCTTCTTTCCCTGGTCGTTGCAATAATTCTTTAGAGCATTTATATATCCAGGGTTCAATTTTAACAATTCTGTAACTGCAAATGCAAATCTATGCTCTGCCATGCGACTGTATAACTCTAAGAATGGCTCAGGTGCACCTTGGTCAATAACTTGAGAGTATTGATCTGAGGGAAGTGCTCCACAGGTTAAATCCAGACGTTCAACCAAATTAAAAATTCCTTGAGATTCGCCAAAAGCAGCAATATCCAAAGCCATATTGCTCAATAAAACAATCTTATTAAAGTGTCGAAGATAGATATCCATGAAAAAAAATTATCTGCAAAACACTTAAATGAGTCAAGAAGTGATTTTAATTTCATTCTTTCTATTTCTGTTTTATAATTAAAGGATGAGTACTGGAATTTTAGCACACGTAGATGCTGGAAAAACAACTCTTGTATATTAGGAGCAAAAAAATGGAAAAATCAAAAGTATACTTTACAGATTTTAGAACTGGATATAATGGAACTCCATTACCACTTAAATTGAAGAAATTGATAAAAAAAGCTGGAATCGAATCTATTGATATGAATAATAAGTTCGTCGCAATTAAAATTCATTTTGGCGAACTTGGAAATATGGCTTATTTGCGTCCTCAGTATGCTAAAGCAGTTGCTGATGTTGTAAAAGAACTTGGTGGAAAGCCCTTCCTTACTGATTGTAATACACTTTATCCTGGTTCAAGAAAGAATGCTTTGGATCATCTTAGCTGTGCTCAGGAGAACGGATTTAATGAACTTACAACTGGCTGTCATGTAATTATTGCAGATGGTCTTCTGGGAACAGATGATGTTATTGTTCCTGTAGAAGGGGCAACATATTGTAAAGAAGCTTATATTGGTCGTGCTGTTATGGATGCCGACATTGTAATTTCCTTAAACCACTTCAAAGGTCACGAAGCAACAGGCTTTGGTGGTGCTTTGAAAAATATTGGTATGGGTTGTGGAAGCCGTGCAGGAAAAATGCAGCAGCACAATTCAGGAAAACCAGTTGTAAATGAAGATGCTTGTAGAGCTTGTAAAAAATGTGCAAAGGAATGTGGTTCTGACGCAATCCATTTTGACACTGGAAAAGCTGTAATCAATCAGGATGAATGTAAAGGCTGCGGACGTTGTATTGGAGCTTGTTCTTTTGATGCAATTTCTAATCCAAACAGTAATGCCAACGAAATTCTTGGATGTAAAATTGCAGAATATACAAAGGCTGTTATTGCTGGTCGTCCTGCATTCCACATCAACATTGTTCGCGATATTTCTCCAAACTGTGACTGTCACGGTGAAAATGATGCACCAATTCTTCCAGATGTTGGTATGTTTGCTTCATTTGACCCAGTAGCTTTGGATCAGGCTTGTGCAGATGCTTGTTTGAACAGTGCACCATTACCAAATTCTCAGCTTGGTGATAACCTTGCAAAACCAGACTGGCATCATCATCATGACCACTTCCTAGATTCAAATCCTAACATCCGCTGGAAGGAAACTCTTGAACATGCCGAAAAGCTTGGACTTGGTTCTAGAGAATACGAAATTGTAAAGATGTAATGAAAAGGGGCTGTCTTAGAAGTAATGACTGTAGCGGTCATTGAGCCTGTCGAAATGACCATTGTACTAAATATAGTGGTTTCGACAAG
>JAEDFX010000174.1 GCA_016297805.1 Treponema sp.
CCTATATTTTTTTGACACTTGAAATTATGTCTATTATAATTTTATAGTTACGATATGATTAATTACGATTTCGACATTGCGGCAATCCTCATAGAGATGATTCTCATATTTTTCTATTGTCAGAAAAAAAATGTACCTAATTCACAGAATCGTGTATTTCTGATGTTTGTATATGTTCTGACTTTTTCTTCTATAATGGAGATTATTACATCTCAATTGAAGCAATATAGTTCTTACTGTCCTATGTGGATTCAGTGGCTGATGGAGTGTTTGTATTATACTGGTACCAATACTTTGGGCATTGTATACACTCTATATTGTTCAGCAATTCTTCAGATAAGAAATGATTCTAAAATAAGTAAAAGAGCTAATTATATATATCGAGTGGCTTTATATTTACCATATTTCATTGCTTTATTGATTATCTGGTTGACGCCAGTGCTTAAAAATGTATATCCATTGGCTTTTGACATTATGCCGGTACAAGGCTATGTAAGAAATAATAATATCTGGTTTTTTATGCTGTATGGCATAACTGGTTATTACATTATTTTTGGATTCGTTCTGCTTACAGTTTTCAAATCAAAAATTTCTGCATCAGTAAGATTTATTCTTTCATATTATATTTTTGTTGTTGCTGGTGCTGCTGTTTTGCAAATGTTAAATTTTGGTTTGCTGATTCAATGTTTCTTTATTTCTCTGGCAACTTTGATATTCTTTTTCAGTATTCAGAAACCGGAAGTTGTTGTAGACAGCATAACAGGTGCTTTTAATCAGATTGCGTTTATGCAGATTGCAAATCGGCAGATTAAGAAAGATAAACTTGCATGTATTTTTATTCTGCTGGATGACACGGTTTTTATGGGAAATACACTTGGTTTTGCCCAGCTTAATAATTTCTTAAAGGAAGTTGCCCAATATCTGATAACCAATTTTTCATATTATGATGTGTTCAGTTTTAGTCAGGAATGTTTCTGTGTGACCATTAAGAATCCTACTGAAGAAAAGGTTGCCGCGGTTACAAATCAGCTTCAGGAACGTTTCAAAAAGACATGGATGCATGATTCTGTGGCTTTAAGACTGTATTCACGTTTTTGTGTAGTAAACTGTCCAGAGGATGCGACTACAGCTGAAGATATTCTTGATATTATTTCTATGACTTCTTCTGATGAACGGTATAAAAAGCCTTTGATTTATGCAAAGGATATTGATTTAGAAGATAAACGTAGAACTGTATATATTGAACATGCTTTAAGAAATGGTCTTACAGAAAATCGCTTTGATGTATACTATCAGCCTATTTATTCTGTTGCAGATAAGACTTTGGTGGGAGCAGAAGCATTAATTCGTCTTAAGGATGAAAAAGGCAGATTTATTTCTCCGGAAGATTTTATTCCAATTGCAGAAAAATCTGGAACAATTTTGCGCATTGGAGAATTCGTATATGAATCTGTATGCCGAACTCTTTCTACTATAGATATTGAAAAGTATGGAATTAAAAAGATTGATATAAATCTTTCGGTGGCTCAGTGTATGCAGGAAATCCTTGCAGAACAGATTTTAAGTATACAGTCTATTTATCAGATTCCTACTTCAATTATCAATCTGGAAATTACAGAAACTGCTGCCGCTCATACACCTGAAATCCTGCTAAAAAATATGCAGACTCTTGCTGATGCAGGTTTTGAGCTTTCCCTGGATGATTATGGTTCTGGTTATTCAAATATGAACTATATGCTTAATCTTCCTTTTAAGATGATTAAGATTGATAAATATATTGTCTGGGCAGCTTATGCTGATGAAAAGGCAGAAATAGCTCTTGCGGCAACAATCAAAATGATTAAAGAATTAGGAATGACTGTTCTTGCCGAGGGTGTTGAAGAGAAAGATCAGGCAGACTGGCTTATTGAACTTGGGTGTGACTATCTGCAAGGATATTATTATTCTAGGCCTGTTCCTAAAAAAGAATTTTTGAATATAATGTTGGATAATAAATAAAAAAAATCGGAGTATTTTATGCAGATTCGTGAGTCAGCCGAAATGTACCTGGAAACAATTCTGGTGCTTTCTAAAAAAGGTACAGTGCGTTCTATTGATATTGCACATGCTATGAACTTTTCCCGCCCATCTGTAAGTGTTACAATACATAATCTTGAAAAAGAGCATTATGTAAAAATCGGTGATGATGGAAACATAACGCTTGAACCAAAAGGTTTAGAGATAGCTGAAAAAATCTACGAACGGCATACTGTATTGTCTGCATTGCTTGAAAGTATGGGTGTTCCTGCAGAAATTGCCTCGGAAGATGCCTGTAAAATTGAGCACGATATTAGTGATATAACCTTTGATACTATTAAAAAATATATAGAAAAGAAAAATGCGTAAAATAAATAAAAGTATAAAATCTCTTGTTATGTCTATTGCCCTTGTATGCTGTGGGGCAAGGATGTTTGCCAGTAATTTAGAAAATCTTCATCCTTTTGAACTAAATCCTGTGAATGACAGTATTCTTATGGGAACTGGAGTAGCCTTGTCTGGTTCGGCTCTTATTTGCGATAAGCTGTTAAATATTAAATCTTCGGATTTTGATGCTTCAGAATTGTCCAAAGGTGATATTCCGGTTTTTGAGCAGATTTTTATGCGTCCTTATAGTAAAACTTTGCATATTGTGGGAACAGGAACCATGGCTCTTTCTCTTGTTTCTCCAGTCATGTTTGCTGCTGTTCCTAAATCTGAGTGGCTTAGTATTGGAATGATGTATGGAGAAACTTTGCTTATTGCTAACGGCATTAAAGAATGGTTGAAAATTGCAGTGAACCGTCCTCGTCCATATATGTATTACGAAGGTTATCCTCAGAATAAAGTTGATGACGGTGACTGGAACTGTTCTTTTCCTTCTGGTCATTCAACATTCGCTTTTACAGGTGCGGCTTTTGTAAGTTATTTATTTAATTTGTATTATCCTGATTCTTCCTGGCGATATGCGGTTACTGGAGCTGCCTTTGGAGTTGCTGCTCTTACTGCGGGTTTGAGAATGGCCAGTGGAAATCACTTTTTCACTGATGTTCTGACTGGAGCTGTAATAGGAACTATATGTGGCTTTGCCATTCCATATATGCACACAGAAGCTTTTTATAAAAAATTTCAGAAGAGCAGAAATACGAATATGTCTGTAACTCCAATGGGATTCAATTTTCAGTATAGATTTTGATTTCGGGGCGTTGCGGGGTAGATAGAGTGTATTTTTTTTACCCCGCTGGAAGGGGTAGCGAACAACGAAGTGTGAGCGAGGGGAAGGCTTTCCCCTCTTTTTTTCATCAAGTTCATGGCTTGTGAAGAAGGCTTTTACATAGTCTGATTTTTCCTCTGTTTTAATCTGCCCGAAACACACTCCCAGCTGCTCGGTGTCGATTCTTGCCAATACACGCAAGATTGTATCTGCACTT
>JAEDFX010000175.1 GCA_016297805.1 Treponema sp.
CGACACCTGCTCGCTTTAGGCGAGCGGACTACTTTTCTACTATACGGCTTAAACTCAGTTACTTATGTCTATGCAGACACAAGCACCGCATTTAAGTTAATTAAAGTAGAGAAAGTACAGGTGCTTCTCTTACTACATTGAGGGACTTTTGCCTCAATTAGTAACCTATCCCTCACGGGTAAGGATTTTATTATTTCACGTATGAAATATCTTGCTCCTATGTTCGTTAGGACAATAAAAATGATACAATTAATCGATTGTACCATTAGGGGTGTTCAAAGGGGTGTTCATTTGAACACCCCTACTAAACGCATTATTTTCTACTAAATTCAGTACCCATAACAAAGGTCAAAACTGAAAGTTTTCTCTCTTTTTTATACCAAAAAATCTACAATCATCTTTTTTTCATTTTCTGTCAAAAGATGAATATGTCCCCTTGATTCCAGTAGATATGTAGTACAATTATTAATAATTTTCTCCGCTCTGGGTATCACTTGCTTAGCCGGGAATAAACAATCCATTTCCGCAGCCATAACTAATGTAGGCGCATTACATTTTTTCATATCTTCGGCTTTCACATCACTTGGCATTCCAGTCTTAACTTTTGAAAAATCAATACTTAATTTTGCTGTTTCATAAATATCATCCGTAATATTTTCCTCAACAATCGCCATAGGCAATATGCATTTTCTTAACCATTTATCTTTGCGTGTAATCCAATACATAATCATTGGAATCATCATACTCATACTATTAATAGCCGGTGCATTACTTATACCCGAAGGAACATATAGTACAACCTTTTGTATCTTATGTGGAGCAACACACATTGTTTTTGCAATTATTCCGGCACCAAAAGAACCACCAAAACATGAGATACCCTCATAACCAAGTTTTTCTATTACTTCAGCCGCCCATTTCCCATAATCATAATTTTTAGGTGACAAACTAACTTCTGCACTTTTTCCCGGATGTCCAATAGTATCAACCGCATAAATATGAAAATCCTTCATCAGAAAATCACATGCCAATAAGTTGTATGCTGTAGTAGCATTCCCTCCATGAAACACAAGCAATGGACTACCAGATAAATTACCGGTTTCAATCAGATGTGTTTTTCCAAAAGAAGTATCAATATATATATCTTCATATTTCCCTTTTATTCTTTCTAGTTGCTTTTCATAAAGTGATAAAATTTCCTTTTTACCTTTTGTCGACTTGTATATCCCCATATTTTTTCCTTTATCATTCTTAAGAAACTTCAAATAATACGCTGCTTTCAACTCTTAGAAAAGCTGAAATTTGTCTCACTCATCATATAACACTGTACTAATTATACCATCAAAATATACAAAATCTCCTTCCGGATAATTCCACATAGCTTTAAACTTAGTAGGATACCTGATTCCACTTTCAGAAAAATCATATTCGTTACAAACTGCAGACCATGGAATATACTTCATAGTTCCGTCTGGATTTGTAACTCCCCTATCATTTGTTGTAAAAGAAACAAATTCATGTTTCTCATTAAATGTGAAAATGCCACTTGCAGACTGACCTGCATAATAGATGGTTGCTTTCACTTCATAATCACTAATCTCTTCAAATGATATATAGTCTTGCAACAAAATAGCCGGAGCGAACATGCTTTCTGCGAGGTATGTAACCAGACAAGCCTTATCCATTTCTTCTCCGGTTTGATGAAATAAGGTTATCCCTTTTGCTATAACGCCCTTCATCCCTCCAACACCATTTTGATAATAGTCATACCCTTCAAAGGGAACACCAAACATACTGCTGCTAATTAGAGCCATTCTACAAGGTTCTGACACAAAATCATACTGTGTATAATCAATCTTTAATACCGGTCCATCTTTTCCCTGCATAAAGTCCACATCATGATATTTCATTTTCAAGTAACTCATTTTAGGTGTCCCAATATATCTACAATGTTCTATATACCTTTGAATCACAATGGGCAACTTTGAAAATTCTTCACTTCTGAAAACTTGTCCCTCTTCTTGTAGCTTATTGCTAGCTTTCAAGTTCTCAACATCCTTTGCAAAAGATCTTTTTACAGGTGAATATGGTATGTGAAACCAAACTAAAATGCTTCCTAAAATAATTATTATTCCAATAAAAACACCCATTTTTCTTTTCACCTCATATGATATAACTTCTCACATTTTTATTTCAGATTTCCGTTTTTCCAATATGCTTCTACCTTTCTGGTAGCCAAATCAATAATAGCTTCATAACTATATTTTTTACTCCAAGCGCAAAAAAGAGTTCTTACCTAAAATAAACGTGTAATAAAACTATTGGGTTTTGATATCCATCCATCTATTGGAGTCATCTTAAATATTAATGTATTATTTTAACACTGAACGCTATCCTTCTAATAAACACCTAATAAGTGGTTTTGCATATTCACTGGAAGTAATATCATAGGAACTTTTTATTGCCTGTGCAAAACCTTCTTCTGCACTGTCCTTATCCTTCTTTTTATCCATCACTTTAGACATCATTTTCATAATTGTCCTATTCAAAAATGACATTTTTTCATAACAGATTCCGCCTTGCATATAAAAATGAGGGATAGCTTGCAATTCTTCTGCTGACAGATTGTTCTTCCAAACCTCCTCAATCTCCTTTGTGGCTTCATTAGGCGTTCCACCTGTTGCAAACAGAATAAACCTGTTCGCTGAACTCTTTTCAAACATCTCTTTCGCTTTTTTATATCCATTTATCATTCCTGCATACAACCCGCCACCATAAACAACCGCATCATATCCAGACATTATTTCAGCTGTAACTTCCGTAAAATCCATCAGATTGCCATCTACTTCTTTAGCAATGAATTCTGCATACCATTTTGTAAATCCTGTTTTACTTTTGTAGATTATTAAAGCCTTCATCTCTTCTCCTCCCTTAAATCAATTTTAAATTATCCTCAATCTGCACAATGGTCTGTATAGTAATCTGTAACTGCTCCTCAGACACTCCTTCAAACATTCTCTTCAAAAGCGCCATACTCATTTCATCGTTTTTCTCACAAAACTCTTGGCAATATGGCGTAAGTTCAATCCGTTGCTTCCTCTTATCCTGTTCATTCACAGAAATAATTACAAACCCCTTCTTCTCCAGTTTCAACAGTATTTGTTTCACATTCTGATGAGAGCTACCCATGATTTCTGCTAACTCCTTAACTGTAGGAGGCGTTTTGCACAAGTTGATACATATGATTGCAAAAAACTGTTTCCAACTAATTTCTTTCATAGTACTGTCCGCCATTGCCTGAAATCTGTTCTCAAAGGCACTTAGCAATCCCAACAGAAAATAGGATGATTCAATGCCTGTAAAATTCACTTTATCACTTCTAATTACTTCCTTTAAATTCATTACGTCCTCCGATAGGTAATATATTACTTTATTTAAGGTAA
>JAEDFX010000176.1 GCA_016297805.1 Treponema sp.
ATATTATTTGTTTTGACCATGACCTGGGTACAGAAAAATCTGGATATGATTGTGCAAAATATCTTGTGAATTATTGCCAGCAGCATAATCTGGATATTCCTCAATATGATATTCAGAGCTCAAATGTGGTTGGAAAAGAAAATATTAGAAGCCTTATGGATAATTGGCATAGATTATTTATCAGTAAATCCTAGATTCCTGCTAATTCTGCCATTTCACAGATTTTATCTTTCCAGCGTTGAACGAACTCCTTCGGTTCAATAGGTTTTGCATCTGGACCACAGGATAAAATCCATTCGAGAATCTTATCATCCTGGCTTGATGTAAATGTAAGTGTTGTTTTATTTTCAGAAGCTTCTAATATCTGGTCATCAGCCCATTTGTTTTCGCTAATCCAAATCTGTGTATTGCCGTAAAACTCAATTTTATATTTTACAGGTTCTTTGAAAGTATACGCACCGAATTTGCTAAAACCGTGTTTGAGAGAAAATTCATATTCTGCTGGTAAATCAAATCTTTCGTTATTTACATGTCGAATCTCTTCCATACGTCTAAGAACAAAAAGACGGTCATCTTGCTTTTCTTCATCATAGCCGTAAAGATAACAGGTGCCATTATCGAGTAAAAGCTGATACGGACGAACAACACGATTTTTTCTTTCATCGCCATGCCAGCGGCCTTTGTAATAAAACTGAATTTTAAGATTTTGTATCATATAATCAAAAATCTTTGAAAACTTTTTCTGATCCTCTTTGTTGTATTCTGGCTTAGGTGGAACTGCAATGCGAGAAAAATCTTCAATAGGCATTTCTGCAAGCTCTTCAATTTTATCAATAACACTCTTATACAAGGGAGTATTCTTGTATTGCTCCAAAAGTGATTTCATAATTCCAAGCGAACCATAATCTGATAATGAATCAATTTTGATATGCTTTGCAGATTTCCAGTTTTTATTCATTCTGAATGTAAGTTTATGCTTATCAAAAGTAATAATCTTTTCGCCTTCATCTCCAATCTTAGAAAGCTCGCGGCCAAGAGTTGCTGAACTACCAATATCTTCTTTTTGAAGAGTTGTTTTATTTATAATTTCGTTCTTGGCTTCTGCCTTTTGGATGAGACGGATGATTTTATTTATACGGTCATTGCGTTCTCTGCTGATTGATTCATCATAATACATAATAAATACCTTTTTTTATTAAGAAGATAGTTTCATTGTAGCAAAAAAATCATTCATGCCAAAATGAGTATCATTCATATATTTTAAGAAAATCTCTTTATTCAAGGTTATAAAAGATTGAACAGATTTCAACTCATCAGAAGAAATTCTTAAACTATTACCCTTTGCTAAAATTGAAGTACTATCTTCTACCGAGATAGGAATCAGATCGCTTTTTTTTGTGAGTGTATCAGAACTATTATTTTGAAACATGAGCCTAGACTTATGTTCGCTATTTTCATCTATCCATAAATTTACAGGAAGTTTTGTATCAACCTTCCGAAGCATAGTCAGTTCAATTGACGAAAACATAATAGCTCTCCTATAGATTTCATTTCTAAAACGTTACTTTTACAGTCTGGAATATTTAGAAAAAAAAATCAACTCCGTATCATCTATGATATTGATTTTCATGTTATAATACACTCATAAGGAGATATAACTATGGGTAAATGGAGTGAAGAATTAAAAGAAAAAACAAGAACTAAACTTTTTTCTAGCGCTATGGTAAAAAATGAAGAATATAATTATGGCATAGTAACCGAAATTGAGCCTAAAATAGTGATCAAAGGTGTTGTAAACGGAGGCTTTATGCCAATGCCAAGTGAAGAAACTATTGCAACATTTAATTCCGTAATGGATATGGTAGACGCTGGTTGGGTATTGGACTAAAAAGGAAGTATTATGAATGTTATTTTTAGCAGAAAAGGTTTTGATAGCACATACGGTGGCTTTCCATCTATCATTTTACCAGAAGAAATGGATTCTAAAATGATTTCATTTCCAATACCTGAAACAAATCCTGATAGTACTGGTAAAAAGCCTGAAGATATTAAATTTTTATTAAATGAAAAATACCTAAGTCTTAAAGAAATATTCAATCAATTAGGTATTTCGGAGAAAATAAACATACCCTCTAATCCTGCCAGAAAAGGACTTTCAAATACGGTTTTCCATTTCGATCCTGAACTCCAAACAATTGAAAACATGCGTTCTTATGCTGCCTTCGGACAAAGCGATAAAGCATCAAGCCATCTGCTCTCACACGGGTTGCAAACTGGTGATGTATTCTTATTTTTTGGTTCCTTCAAAAAGACTTTCTTAGAAAACAATAAAATAACCTATGATTCTGCCATGTATGAAGTACATGCAATCTGGGGTTATATGATTGTTGACAATATAATTCACGTTTCTGATATTACTGAAGAACTGAAAGAATACCCTGATATAAAAACACATTTACATTATCAGAATAAAGAATATGAAAAAGGTGACAATATAATTATTTGTGGAAATATTTTTGGTACTTTCAACTATGCCAATAAATATCGACTTACAAAACTCGGGTACTCAAAAACAATTTGGGAATTACCAGAATTTTTCCGTGGAGCAGATATTTCTTACTGTAATAAAGTTGAGAATCCATCTAGATTCAAATCTGCTGAAATTGGACAAGAATTCGTTGTATCTAATTTCGATGAACAAAAAATGAAAAACTGGCTGATTGATTTAGGAGTCAAACTTAATGGATAAGCTTGTAAAGAAAGAAGTTTTGACAGTTTATATTTCTCAATTTGCGTTGATTGCCGTTGAACTTTTTTGCTGCTTGGTGCCTTTATTTTCTGATTCTATGTATCTGACTGGCTGGAAAGCAATTTCTGGATTATGTATATTAGCAAGTATTTTTGTTGTAAATATTTTTTATATGACTACACAATTCCAAGGAAAGAAAAGCCTTCTTCCTGGAAAAATTGCACTTGAATGTATGGGCGAAATGTTTTTCAGAATCGACGAAAACTGTAATAAAGGCCTATTTTCAAAAGAAGAAACAGAGAACTGTAAACAGAGATATAATAACGTATTAAAATGGCTTGGAAGATTTAATTCTCTTGCAGTCCCTTTAATGATTATAGATTGTGCTGTAATTGGATTATCAATAATCGGAATCGTCATTTTACAGATTAAAAAACATGAAGTTTCATTTTGTTCTCTCTATGGAGTTGCAGGATTTTTTATTGTAATGCAGACAGCTTGTCTTTTTATTTCTTCAAGATTTTTATGGAAATCTGTTTTTGCCTGGATTGAGAGATTAAGAAATATAAAATGAGAAAATACAAAGGAGCTGGAATCGCTCTGTTTCAAAAACAAGATAATGACTATGCAATTCTTTTAGGGAAACGGACTATAAAACCGAATAAAGGCAAATGGTCTATTCCTGGCGG
>JAEDFX010000177.1 GCA_016297805.1 Treponema sp.
TGGAAGAAAAGCAGAAGTTAAGCAGGTATTGGAATGTTTTGAATCAGATAAATCTAAATCAGTTTCTGTGTAAGGACGTCGCCGTGTAGAAAAGCCTTTTGTATAAGATTAAAGACTGTAATCTTCTATTGCTTTTCTTACTGTCTCAACAGTGAGGAAGTAAGAAAGTTCTTTATCTTTGAACTTAATAAACCATAATGCTCATAAAAACTCTTTGAAGTTTCTTTTGCATCAACAATTATCAAATACAATCCGGTAATCTGAGCTACATGAACTATCCCTATAAATGCCTGTGCAAGCAACCACTTACCAATTCCTTTTCCCTGTAAATTTTTACCTACTGCAAGGCGAGCAATTCGTAATGAAGCTGGAGACGAATTATTGGGAGTAAAAGTCAATGCTGAAAATATTGATTTTATTATTTCAGAACTTGAAAAACAACTACAAAAATATAAAAAAGAATAATTCAAAGTTAAAAAAAAGATGGTTAATGAACCATCTCTTTTTTGTTTTAACATCCAGATAATTTTTTATTTGCTGGAACTAAAGTAGTTTCACCTTTTAATGAAAATGTATCTGTTCTATTGTTGCAGGCCTTACACAAAGGAACAATCCATTCCCCACTACAAGCTGAATTAATAACATGTGCACCAACCTCTGCTATTTCATTACAATCAGAAGCGCAACAACTTAGAGGCCATGGTTTCGATGAATTTTTTTCCCAGTGTGCTTTCCAACTACCACATTTACAACTTCTTTCTGATGTTCCGTTTTTGTTTTTCCATCCATTACAAGGTATACTCATTTTATCCTCCCATAATTATCTTTCTTTATTTGCTTGCGATAAAACCGATCCTGCCATAATTTTTGTTTCATTGCTATATTTCGGACTAGATAATACTTTTGAAGCCAAATCTTCAATCTGACTTCCTGTTTGACTTCCTTTCTGAACTTGTGATAATGCAGAACCTGCAAGTTTTTTTGCAGTTTGAGACGATGAATTACTGTTTAGTATTTTAGCAGCAATTGTTGAAACTCTTTTAGAGGTTACTTTTGAATTTGTGCTCATATAGAGCTCCTTTTCGAAGCTCCACCGGGCAATTGACAGAATTTAAGGCTTCTGCTAATTTTAAATATCAATTATTTGTTCCGATGGAGCAGATTTTCAAGGCAGTTTCTATTAAGGGTAGAACCTGCCTTTTTTGTTATTCTTATGCCAACGGCGGAATAACTATATCTAAAATCTAATACAAATTATTACAGAAAACAAGTGAAAAAAATACAAATTTTCACAAAATTTAGCAAAATCCTTTGATATTTTAATAAATATAACTAAATTTTGTGATTTTTCAGTAATTTTCCTTGTAATTATTACCGATAATTTATATATTGAATACTGGTATAGGAGAATTCCCATGCTTATAGAATTTACTGTTGAAAATTTTAGATCATTCAAAGAAAAACAGACCTTTTCTCTTTTAGCGTCAAAAGACAAAGATCTTATAGAACAAAATTCCTTTAAGATTAATAAGTATGATCTTTTAAAAACAGCTATAATTTATGGAGCTAATGCAAGTGGAAAATCAACACTATTTATGGCATTAACTTCATTACTTGAATTTTCAGTTTTATCGGGTCCACGAAAACAAAAAGGAGATCCAATAAATATTTCTCCTTTTATGCTAGATGTAAAAACTCAGGATAAACCAAGCTTTTTTGAAATCATTTTTATGATAGCTGATAAGAATTCTACAACAATTCGTTATCGCTATGGAATAAAACTTGATAAAAAGCATGTTATCGAAGAATATCTGTTCGCTGTTAATAAAACAAAAGAAGTTAATTTGTTTGATAGAATTGAACAATCAATAAAAACAAATAAAACGTATTTTCCCGAATCAGAGAATTTTAGTACAAAGATTGTTCGTGATAATGCTAGCTATCTTTCAGTTTGTGCACAAAATAATGGAGAAATCTCTGGAAAAATAATTAAATATTTCAAACAAATATCCGTTACGTCTGGAATAGATACACCTCCATTTATTACAATGGAAAGAATTAATCGAGGCGAAGATTTAAATAGAATTACAAAATTTTTACAATTTGCAGATATTCAAGTGCAAGGATTAAAAAAACAGACTATTCCTGTGACATTTGATATCCCAGATCCAGATTTAGCTGAGTTTTTCAAGAAGAAATTTCCAGATGCACAAAATGAACAAATTTCATATGCCCATAATTTATACGATGGAGAAGAAAAAAAAGATTTTTGGTATTTTCCTGAAGAATTCGAATCTTTAGGAACTCGAAAACTTTTTTATTATGCAGGCATAATACTTCCTGTTTTGGATAAGGGAGGTGTTCTCTTTATAGATGAATTTGATTCATCATTACATCCTCTAATTGTTGAAAATATCATTAAGCTTTTTAATGATAAAAGATTTAATAAGAATAATGCGCAACTTATAGTTTCTTGTCAGTCTGTATCATTAATGACAAATAAATTGTTCCGTCGTGATCAGATTTGGCTTTGTGAAAAAGATAAATATGGAGCCTCAGAAATTTATTCATTAATGGATTTTGAAGATTTAGTTCGAAAAGATGCGAATTTCAATAAGAATTATCTTGCTGGAAAATATGGAGCTGTTCCAAATATTGATGTTATTCGTTTACAAATGGAGAAATAAATGTCTCGAAGTTTACGAAGTGTAGATTTGGTTCGTATACCAAAACGCAAACGTCATATAAGAAAAATTCTAATTGTTTGTGAAGGTGAAAAAACAGAACCAGCATATTTTAAAAAATTTCCAGAGAAACCAGAAGTTTTTGACGTTCTTGATGTAAAAGGAATTGGAAATAATACAATCTTTGTTGTTAACAAGGCTATTGAACTACGAGATAAAGCTGAAAAAGAAGGAGAACCATATATTGAAACATGGGCAGTTTTTGATAAGGATGATTTTCCACAAGCCAACTTTGAAAAAGCGATAAAACTTGCAACAGAAAACAGGATAAATTGTGCATATTCTATTGAATGTTTTGAATTATGGTACTTACTTCATTTTAATTATTATGAAACTGGAATGCATCGTAATGACTACTTCGAAAAATTATCACAATTATTGAAACAACCATATACTAAAAATAGCGATAACATGTACAATCTCCTTAAAGATAAAACAAATATTGCGATAAAAAATGCAAGAAAACTGTATCTAAAACAATATACTCAACCTCTTTCAGAACAAAATCCAGTTACACTGATTTTTGAGTTAGTAGAAAAACTTAAGGGATAATTTGATTCTCTATATTGACTAGAGTTATGCATATAGTTAAAAAGAAAGTAGAATTATTACTAGGAAGTCTAAAATAGATTCTAGAAAATTAATATATGCGTTTTTCTTAAATATACTTCGTTATTGTTGAAGTAAACA
>JAEDFX010000053.1 GCA_016297805.1 Treponema sp.
CAAGTTCAAGAATAGAAATATCGAATGTACCACCACCAAGGTCGTATACAGCGATTGTTCTTTCCTTATCCTGATCCTGTTTAAAACCGAAAGCCAAAGCAGCAGCTGTTGGTTCGTTGATAATACGCTGAACGTTCAAACCTGCAATTTTACCAGCATCTTTTGTAGCCTGGCGCTGTGCATCGTTGAAGTAAGCTGGAACTGTAATTACAGCATCTGTAACTTCTGAACCAAGATAATCTTCTGCTGTTTTCTTCATTTTCTGGAGAATGAAAGCTGAGATTTCCTGTGGAGAATACTGTTTTTTAGCTCCGTTTTCGTCGATTTCTACACGGCAGTCTGCACCGTTATCTACGATTGTATATGGGAGTTTTGTAGCTTCGCCCTGAAGCTCACTAAATCTGTGACCAATAAGACGTTTTACAGAGTAAACTGTGTTCTTTGGATTTGTAACCATCTGGTTTTTAGCAGGAGCACCAACAATTCTGTCTCCTTTAGATGTAAAACCTACGATAGATGGAGTTGTACGTCCACCTTCTGAGTTCTGAATTACAACTGGTTCACCGTTTTCCATTACAGCAACACAAGAGTTTGTTGTTCCTAAGTCAATACCAATAATTTTTCCCATTTTATGTTCTCCTTATAGTATACAATTTTAATATGCGACGTTTACGTCAGCAAACTCGTAAAATCGAACTTTAGTTCGATTTTGGCACGCTTACCATTACCTTAGCATGTCTAATAACCTTTTCCTTCAACTTATAGCCCTTCAAATAAACCTGAGCCAAAGTTTCTTTCTTTGCTTTTTCATCTTCCACACGACCAATTGCTTCATGTTCGTCTGGATTGAATTCATCACCTTCCTTACCATAACCAACAAGGCCATACTTGTCTTCAAGCATTTTTACAAGACCTTTGTTAATCATTTTAATTCCATCTGCAATTGACTTTGCATCTTTTGCATCTTTAGCCGCATCAATAGTACGATCAAAATTGTCCAAACTATCAAGCAAGTCAGCAAGAAGTCCAGCATTTGCATAATCGTAAGTATCCTGCTTTTCTTTCATCATGCGCTTACGGTAATTATCAAAATCGGCAGCACGACGGAGTAACTGATCTTTCAAATCTGCATTCTCTTTTTCAAGAGCTGCAATTTTTTCTTCTGGAGTCTGTTCTTTAGGCTCTTCTTTAGCTTCTTCTACAGGAGCATCAGTTTCAGTCTGAGATTCAACCTTTTCTTCAGTCTGATTTTCTGTCTGTTCTTTGTTTTCTTCAGCCATTAGTTGCATCCTTTTCACTGCAAGATTGTTATATATATTTCTGCAGCAATTATTTTCATATTTAAAATTACTAATTATCAGGTTATATCGTCAATAATTTTTTAAATTTTTTTTTTAAAAAGTTGAAGTTAATTGTATAATTTAACTGGTATCTTTTCTCATTGAACTAGGAGTTTTATATGATAAACACTATTGAAGCTGGCAATGTAAATCTTTTGCCAGGATTATTTACAGAACGCTCAAATTTGAACAGAAAATATTTACTAAGTCTTGAAAATATAAATCTACTTCAGAATTATTATTGGGAAGCTGGAATTATTTATCCTGACTTGACCATAATAACAAATCCGGAAACTACAAACATTCATTGGGGATGGGAAGCTCCAATCTGCCAGTTAAGAGGTCATTTTCTTGGTCACTGGCTTTCTGCGGCATCAGTTCTTATTGCAACAAACGATGATGCTGAACTTAAAGCAAAGCTTGACAATATTATTGAAGAACTTGACCGATGTCAGAAGCTTAACGGTGGGAAATGGGTTGGTCCATTCCCAGAAAAATATTTTTCAAAGCTGGAAACTGAAGAATACATCTGGTCTCCACAGTATACAATGCACAAGCTGATTTTAGGATTGATTCATGCAAATGTTTATGCAGGCAACCGCAAGGCCCTTTCTATTTTGAACAATCTTGCTGACTGGTATATTAAATGGACAGATAAGGTTCTTAAAGGCGACTGTCCAGATGCAATTTACAAAGGTGAACAGGCAGGCATGCTGGAGGTTTGGGCACAGCTTTATTCAATGACAGGCAAAGCTAAATATCAGACTCTTACAGAACGCTATTCAAATCCTTCTATTTTTGAAGCACTGATGGAAGGAAACGACCCGCTTACGAATTCTCATCAGAATGCCAGCATTCCTTATGCTCATGGGGCTGCAAAGCTTTACGAAACTACAGGTGACAAAAAATATCTTGATATTCTTGAACGATTCTGGAAATGTGCAGTTACAGACCGGGAATCATACTGCACTGGAGGACAGGGCGCTGGTGAATTCTGGACTCCACCACATCAGGCAGGAAGTTTTATTGGTGAAAGAAACCAGGAATTCTGTACTGTTTACAACATGGTCAGAGTTGCAGATTATCTTTTCCGTTTTACAGGCAACGCCACTTATCTTGATTATATTGAAAAAAATATCTACAACGGTTTCCTTGCACAGCAGAATAAATTTAATGGCATGCCAACCTACTTCCTGCCAATGAAAGCAGGCAGCAAAAAAACATGGGGTTCACCTACTAAGGATTTCTGGTGCTGTCACGGAACAATGATTCAGGCACAAACTTTATATCCACAGCTCTGTTATTATCAGGCTGCCGAAGAACCTCGTATTTTTGTAAGCCAGTACATTCCATCAGAAGGCAAATTCACAATTGGAGAAAACAAAGTTTCTATTACACAAACAGTAAACATGAAATTCTACAATGCCACTGCTCTGTTTGATGATAATAAGGATAGTCAGAATTCCCGTTGGATTATGAGATTCCAGGTAAAAGGTGACTGCGAATTTACTCTGTCATTCCGCATTCCAAGCTGGATTGCAGGTAAACCAAGTGTAACTGTTAATGGCGTAGATATTGATGTTCCTGGAAACTGTGATAAATGTGGATTTCTGAACATAAAGAAAACCTGGAAAGATGAAGAGGTAATTGTATATCTTCCAGCAGCGGTTACAGAAGCTTCTTTAAGTGATATGCCTGAAAAGGCTGCTGTTATGGAAGGTCCAATTGTTCTGGCTGGAATTAGTGATAATGATTATGGCATTAAGGCTCCAACAGGCATTCCTTCGGTTCTTAGAAAGGCTCAGGAACATACCTACAGCACCTTCTCCTGGCAGCAGAGTACTTACAGGACAATTTCTCAGGACAGAGAAACAACATTTGTTCCATTGTACGAAGTTACTGATGAGAATTACACTGTTTATTGGACAAAAAAATAATTTAGAAACAAAACAATATTGATTACCAGGGAACAGGAGCTGTTACATCAAATTGTAGCTCTCCTGTTTCTTTTTTTAACTGATATGCATGGAGAAAAAGTCGTTCTGCAGGTTTTCCGCCATACAGTTCATCACCAAGAATAGGCAGATTTTTACTGGCAAGATGCACTCTTATCTGGTGTGTTCGCCCTGTATATAAATCACACTGAATTACAGCACAATTGATTCCCTGAATTTTACATTTTTCTACTACTGTAAAATCAGTTTTGGAATACTGACCTCCATCCTTTTCTGAAAGCTTTCCCCACTGCCCTTTCTGGCTTTTCCCAGATACACGTCCCATAAAAAAATCAACAGTAAATGAAGCTCCAGTCTTTAATTCAGGCTTATCGCATACCACTGCGTAATATTTTTTTTCAAATTGATGATTCTGGAACATTTCTGAAACAGTCTTATTTATTCCGCGATTTTTTGTAAAAAGGATAACACCAGAGGTTTCTCTGTCCAGACGATGCATGATTCCCACATAAGGAGGATTTCGTAATTCAGGGTTTCTTTTCCAAAGATAATCCACTACGGCATCGTGAAGGTTTGCACGGTTTCCTACGATAGTCTGTTCTACTGGGAAAAAGGCAGGCTTATTTATAAAAATAAGATTCTCATCTTCAAAGAGTACCGCAGAATCTGTAACTTCAAACTTTACATCATCTGGTTGCTTTTCATAAAAGAACTTATCCCTATCAAAAACTACTGAAACCTTTGATTTTCCTCTAAGCTCATAAGCAGGACGATTAATAATCCGGTTATTTACACTTACACCACCTGCAATAATCAATCTGCGAAGCTTAGAATTTGAGAAGCTTTCACCGGCGGCAACAGCCAGTTCCCGCTTTAAAAATTCATCAAGGCGTAAAGTTTCCTGAGTATCAAAATTATAGATTTTTTTATTGTCTGCCTGCATGTTTAACACATTTTTCTTCGTAAAGTTTTGTATCAGCCTTTTTCAACAATTCTATTAAATCATGATTTTCCTTTTCAATGAATTTCCTTCCTGTCAGCTAATGACATTATAATTAGGCCCGTTCTCATCAAGATAAATTTTTACTTTACATGACTCCATACAAACATTTTCTGCAAATTCTGCCAAATCACAGGCCTCTGGACTTAACAAATCTTCAGGATGATATGAAGTTTCAATAACAGCTTCTTCTGATTCTCCCACAAGACGGGACATAGCTCCATTTATTCTTATTATGTCATTAACAGCTACTTCCAGTTCCCTGCAATCTTTTTCCTCGTACTTCATATTAAGGAACAACAGCTGCATTTTTTCGATAGCCTTATGATTTTCAGCTTCCGGCAAATAACCGCTTTTAAAATCACAATTATTACAGTGCTGCCATTCTGCAAAATCTGCAAAAAACTTAGATGGATAAATTTTTAATGGCTTAAGAACAGAAAGAAACCATGGAACTGCACGTCCACTTGTATAAAAGGTTCTTGCTGAAAACGCTAAATCCCTGCAATATCGTATATCTTTTGCAGAAAAAATTCCTGTTACCAAAGGTTCGCAAGCCTCTGAATCTTTTTCTGTCTGTGGAAAATCAAGATGATTTGGATACTGTTGAACGGCAAAATCCAGACGGTCTGTAAAAGCCTTAAGTGTATCTCCTGCAACAGTTCCGTAAGTAAGATGGAAACCAAAAACTAAGCCAAAATCATTAAGAACCCTGGCTTTATTTGCATAAAATTTCTTATCAAAAAGCAATTTTCCACCCTTTTCCGTACATTCGAGAGGAATATCAAATGAACAGAAAAGCTGTGTTGCCGCTGCTGCAACTTCCCTATCAATTACATCAGCTTTTACGCGGATTGTTAAAAATACCTCCGGTGCCTGCTGAGCAACAAGGTTCAGAATTTTCAATATTCTACGCTTATCTTTTGCAATAGCATCATCATGTATAGAAAATTCTGTAATACCTTTTTCAGAAAGGTGAGCAATCTGAGACTCTAATTCTGATGAAGAAAATTTATACTCTTTTGCCATCGTTGTTTTTTATAAAAGAACAATTCCTTTTTCTGCACATTCTTTCTTAATTTCGTCTGTCCAGACACTTACCTGTGTTTCGCCAATGTGAGCCTTGCGCAACAAGAACATACAAAGACGTGACTGCCCAATACCACCGCCAAGAGTCTGAGTCAACTGACCGTTCAAAAGCTTTGAATGGAATTCGAATTTAGCGCGTTCTGGGCATCCTCTTTCTTCCAGCTGAGCCTTAAGGCTTTCTGGACTTACACGAATACCCATTGAAGAAAGTTCAAATGCACGTTCAAGAACTGGGTTCCAAACAAGAATATCTCCGTTCAATCCACGATGACCGTCACCACTTTCTGTAATCCAGTCATCATAGTCTGGAGCACGACCGTCATGAATAGTACCGTCTGGTAATTTTCCACCAATACCTGTAATAAATACAGCTCCGTATTCCTTTGCTACCTTATCCTCACGCTCTTTTGGAGTTAAATCTGGATATTTCTTCTGCAAATCATCAGCATAAAGGATTTTGATTTCCTTTGGTAAAATTGGTTTAATTGCAGGATAACGGTCATAGAGGAAGAATTCTGTGCGCTGAATACAACGGTAAACCTTTTTTACAATTTCGTGGAGGTAATAAACTGTACGGTCTTTTTCATCAATTGCCATACACCAGTCCCACTGATCAACATAAATCGAATGGATTGGATCCAAATCTTCGTCTGGACGAAGGGCATTCATATCTGTATAAATACCAAAACCTGGTTCAAGTTCCAGATCTGTAATCTTCATTCTCTTCCATTTTGCCAAAGACTGAACAATTTCCATTTTCTGTTCATTCAAAGCCTTTACAGGAAAGCTTACAGGGCGTTCAACACCGTTCAAGTCATCGTTTATACCAGTACCAGAGCCAACAAAAAGTGGTGCTGTTACACGTGTAAGGTTTAATTCTGTAGAAAGTGCCAGCTGGAAAAAATCTTTAATTGCAACAATTGCATGTTCAGTTTCTTTTGTGTTCAAAATTGATTTGTATTTTTTTGGTAATTCAATCATATTATATATCCTTATATTTGGTACTTATATTTTTTTATTTTACACCAGCTAAAAACGCTGCGCCACTGCTCACCTTTTTAGCCTACACACCATCATAATTAATAAGTGTAGTAACTGGGGTTGGATTCAAAATCTTTTCATAATTCAATGCAGGAAGTCCTATTACTCCAAAGAATTCCGTAACCTCTGCACCACCCTGCTGAAGAAGATTCTTAGTTGCAGCAAGAGTTCCACCTGTAGCAATCAAATCATCAATAACAAGGATTTTCTGGCCGGCTTTTACATCAGCTTTGTGAACTTCTATAGAAGCTGTACCATATTCAAGAGCATAATCACACTGGTATGTATCTCCAGGCAATTTCCCTTTTTTGCGGATTAAAATCATTGGAATTCCAAGCTTTTCGGCTAAAGGTGCTGCAAAAATAAAACCACGGCTTTCAACACCAGCCACAGCATCAATTTTTCCACCTTTATACTTTTCTACCATCTGCTCTACAACAAATTTAAAAGCTTCTGGATTTGTAAGAATACTAGTAATATCATAAAAAAGAATACCAGGTTTTGGAAAATCGGGTACACGACGTATAGCTTTATCAAGCATCTCTAATGTCATAGAATCCACCTTACTAAAAAATAACAACGCAACTATTTTAATACTATGACACAGATAGAGCAAGAATAAATTTTCTGAGTTGATTAGATTTTAGACTGTCTTCCCAGAAAATACAGGGAAACCACAATCAACAGTACAGTATAAATAATAAATCCTGCAGTCATTCCAGGTAAAAATCCTAAACTTACAAGGAATGCATAATTAAGCAATCTGAAGCCAAACATTGCTACCCTATAGAAAACCGCACCAAACACCAGAAATGCAGGAATTACAAGAATCCATGACAATTTGAAATATTGATTCAAACCAATTCTATTGTTCCAAGAAAATGAAGCCAGCAAAACAAACAAAACAAGCAGCCATAATGGATAGAAGATTCTATTCATCAATGATTGTCCATATATTTCTTCAGAATATCCATACTTATTGGCATTGTTAACAAACTTCAATAATGAGGCTAATGAAGCAGCTGTTGGATCACTGGATGCATTTTCAAGCATAAGAAAATCATCATATGATATGGATAGAAGCATGTATTCTGGGGAAGTTTCAATTTGTCCATCTGCATAAGTATACTCTGGAAACAATTCTGTATTTGGTTTATCCCGACCGACAGATTTTAACATTAAGTATGGAATAAAGTTTATTTTATCATCAATACCCATAAGTGCTTTTGTTGTTGATGTTAATGTTTTTACAGAAACCGGAAGCACTTTTGCATAAGGAACATGCATTTTTCTATATAAATCGCCATTTGGATCAATTGACGTAACTGTTAAATCTCGTAAATATTGAATGGAATTTCCTGTTTCTTTTACAGTAGTCATACCTTTAAAATAAATTATATCTTTTGAACCATCTTTATAGCCGCAGGAAAAATAAACATCATTTACATTCTCAAAACTTTCCAGTTCAAAAGTTTCATCTATAAAAAAGCAACGTTCATTAATTCTGTTTTCAGCAATCTTAAGATAGAAGATTACATCAGGATCTGACTGGAACTCTCTTGATGACTGATACAATTCCCTGAAAATGTAATAAGCTTTCAAATCATCCTTTTCAACAAGTGCAAGATAACCTTCATATTTTTTATCAAAAATCATCTGATCTTCTGTTTTAGCAAGATTATGATATTCAGTCAGATTATTCCAAGCTGTCATGGAAATTTTTTTCAATTCTTCCAAATTAGGATCTTTAGGTGTAGCCAGTCCAATACCTATTCCCGCATAATAATGAGCATTAAACCATTCCTTCTTATCAAAAGCTTCTTTCGCTATCAGATAATACTGATAAACTTCATTTATCTGTTCCGCATCAATCACAACTTTATCTGTTCTTAAAGCTTCTTCAACTGATTCATACAATTTAAAACGAAGATTCGATGTAGTTACTCTATTCATTTCAACATCTGAACGGTCCATTAAATCAGATGCCTCTCTAGCATTAGGATCTAATTTAAGAGCAGCATCGGCATATCGCATTGCCCGTTCATAATATCCGTTATCATAAAGATTATTACCCACTTTTATGTATTCATTAATCAATTTTGGCTGATTTACAATTGAAGTTTTCTTTTGCTTAACCAATACCCCAAAAACTTCTGCAGATAAAGTAAGAACCCCAACAATGATGATAGAACAAATCATAACAACCTTATAACGTCCAACCATTGCTTTTGAAAAACGAGAAGAACTGCCTTCTGGATTATGTCCAAAATGAACAGAACAACTGATAACAAAACCTGTCATAGAAATAACAGGTAAATACAAAAGAAAATATTCTAAACCTGTCAGAAATTTATATAAAGAAACACTTCCTTTTGTAGCTCCAAAAGAAATATTTGTTGTAAACCCAATAATAATACAGATAACAAATCCCAATCCAAGACAGAACGATAAAACACCTAGAATTTTTTTCATAATATCCCCCTATCTGTCCTTATTCTTATGTTTCTTTGCCATGAATCTGACAATCACAATTATCACAAAAACTAAAGTAAATAGATTATTTGCAACAAAAATAAGCGGATCACTAATATATTTTCCCAGCATATCAAAAAATCTATTATCTGTTAGTTTGTTTTTAAATGGCAGGAATGCATACGAATAATAAAACGTATTAACTGAGAGAATCAAACTTGTCATAAAAAATATAAAGGTTGTATTAATCAGTCTCCATTCAAAAAAAGTAGAAAAACAGAACAAAATACATATAGAAACCGCTAATGATAAGAAAGCTAAATAAGACAGGAAACTTTCTGAAAAATTTCTTTTAGCTATATAAATTAAAACCTTGAAGTTTACAGGAATAGAGTTTCCCCGCATATGGAAAGATTTCTTTATCTGAATCTCCCTATAAGGCTCTGACAAACGATTCAATTCTAAATTAAAATCATCTTTTATATTCTCAAATGTTACTTCACCATTTTCTGAAGTATCAATAACAACGGTATTTGGGCTATAATCATTTTTATTTTCTAAATCTTTTGTAAAGAAATAAACTTTTTCATCTCCTGGACGAAAAAATCCTTTTGAGAGATATGTAGTAGCATCTACTTCACTACTGTATTTCTCATAAAGCTTATCAAGAGAATAAACTCCTGGAAAAAGAACAAGCCATGTAAAAAAACAGATTATGACATAAGCAATTATCTGAGAAAAACCAGCTACATGTCTTAATCTATAGTAACTTATTACAGGACAAATAAGAAAAATTAAACAATAAGCAACGTATATACCGGACCTTGCCAATTCAGAAAAAGAAAAAAGAACATTTTCAGTACCAGCAACAAAATTTATTACATTTAGATAGAACGAATACATAATTGTACCAAACAACAATCCAATAATTAAAATAAGAAAATATGTTGTTATAAGTTTCAACGCTTTTTTCATAGTTTTCCTTTTCTGATATTTATCTCTTTTGATTATCGTAAAAAAATTAAAAGAGATAAATAAAAAATTATAACCCCATTTAGTTCATAATTTGATTTGACATATTGACGTTTTGTTAGTTATAATAAGTTTTAATAGTATAATTAGGTGAGTAAAATATGGATGATAATAACGCTATAGTTCCTGGCTTTGATTTAGAAAAAGACGATAGTCTTACAATTTCTCTTAGAAAGGCAGAAGGTATTAACAAGGGTATTTTTGTTTATCTTAGCGGATACATTGATACTTACAATTCTACTTTCTTCCAAAAGCAGATGACAAAAGTAATTGAAGCAGGTTTTATTAATCTTGTATTCAACTGTTCTTCTTTGAACTACGTTTCATCAACAGGAATTGGATCTTTCACAGTATTTCTTAAAGTTGTAAAACCTAAAGGCGGAGATGTTGTTCTTCTTGAAATTCAGCCTAAAGTATATGAAGTTTTCCAGCTTCTTGGTTTTTCTCAGTTCTTTAATATTAAAAATACTGCTGATGAAGCAATTGCATATTTTTCTAATGGTGCAGGAGCTTCAGATAATTCTGTATTCCCTCTTATTATTTCATGTCCTGTATGTAACAAGAAGTTAAGAGCCATAAAGTCTGGAAGATTCAGATGCTCTGGTTGTCGTTCAATCATTGCAATTAGTGAAGCTGGAGATGTTTCATTAGGATAATCACTACAAAATATGTAGAAAAGACCTTCGATTTTCGGAGGTCTTTTTTTTTGTGTGAAACTTTTTTTATTCTGTGAAACATTTTTTGTGGATTACTTGTGGATAACTTTTGTTTTATAGTCGCATATTTACCTAATAAAAATATAATTTTTAGGTATTCATTACAGCTAATTATGACTAAAAGTTCAATTTTTCATCATAATTCCTTGTATTACAAAGAATTAGCGAAATTTTACATTTTTTTTATTAAATTTAAAGAAAATTTCACAAACCTACTTGACACAATTCAACATCTTACTAATGGGAAAAAAATGTGGATAACTTGTGGACAATAAGTGTGTAAACTGTGCATAAATCCGATTGAAACAACTCTAATTCCTTATAATACATTCATTTGTCTTTTAAACAAATCTTTTATATACTTTATATATCATGAATAACAAATCCGATTTTACAGAATTACTTAACAAAATTGAAAAAGCGTTATCCTCAGCATTGCCTGAATCTTCTACACAACAGTGGATTAACGAATCCTTTGGAAAGCTTCCAGAAGCAGTAAAGCCTGTACATTTTAATCCACTTATAGAACCAAATAAAAGCCTTATCTCTTTAGGCGGGAAACGATGGCGTCCTTTATTTTTAATCTTATGCTATCAAATGGCTAAAGAAAAATATCCTGATAATGCTCTAACAGAAGAGCAGGCTTTTTCAATTACACCGCTTGTTGAATTTGTTCATACTGCCAGTCTGATTCATGATGATATTGAAGACTCCGCAGATTTAAGACGAGGAAAACCAACTGCTCATATAACTTATGGATTAGACACTGCTTTAAATGCTGGAGCATGGTTATATTTTGAAGCCCCAGTATGCATTAACAATCTGCAGGTTTCTGGTGAAATGAAATTAAAGCTGTATGAAGTTTATACTAATGAATTACGCAGACTTCACCTGGGACAAGCTATGGATATTTACTGGCACAGGAATCCTGGTCTTTTCCCATCAAAAGATGAATATCTTGCAATGGTAAAGAATAAAACAGGTACACTAGCTTCACTTGCAGCAAAGATTGGATGCGTTGCAGGAGGTATGTCTGTAGAAGAGTCTGAAAAATTCGGAGAAACAGCAGCCAATATTGGAATGGGGTTCCAGATTATTGATGATGTAATAAATCTTACAACAGGAAATGTTGGGAAAAAACGTGGTGATGATATAGTTGAAGGCAAAAAAAGCTTGCCAGTTCTTATCCATACAGAATTAAAACCATTGGATAAAAAACAAATTGCAGAATTTATGACTATTGCTTCAGAAAATGGCATAGATTCTCCTGCTGTAGAAAAATGTATCTCATTACTTGAAACAACAGATTGTATAAAGAAAGCTGCTAAAAAAGGTACAGAGCTTATTCACGAGAACTGTGCACTGTTTAATTCTGAACAGATTGAAAATTTATTTAATATAATGATTCCAGAGGACTTTAGATGATTGAACACCCAGACAAGCTGAACAATCAGGCTATCATACTGGCCTCTGACGGAGCTTACACAGAAGCAATTGCATGCTTCAAACGGGCAATTACAATTCAAAAAGATAACTATCTTTTATGGTATAATCTGGGTGTAACTTACAGAGATGCAGGGAAACTTTCAGATGCTCAAAAAACGCTGGCTACAGCCTATTCAATTGCTCCAGAAAATATGGATGTAGAAGAGACTTATGCAACAGTATGTCTCATGAACAAAGATTTTTCCCAGGTTAGAAGAATATGTGAAGAAGGTCTAGATTTTAATCCTCTTCATTCACATCTATGGAATCTTCTTGGAGTTGCTGATTTTCAAACAGAGGATTACGAAGGTGCATCAGAATATTTCGAACAAGCTGTCTATATAAATCCTTATTATGTAGATGCTTTGTATAACCTAATGGATACATATTCTATGCTAAAAAATGAAAAAGGCCAGCAGGAATGTGCGGCACGAATTAAGGAACTATCAAAATAATGAATAATATAAGCAATGGGAAAATAGAGAAAAATATTCACCGAAACAATTTCCAAAGGCTTTTACACACACTATGTCTTTTAATACCTATAGCAGCGGCTTTTCTCGGATTTTATTGCAGTGAACCACTCTGGCAGATAATCAAAAAAACAGAACCCCCAGAATTATTTAAATTTATCTTAAGTCTGATGTTTTTTGAAATTCCTTCGATTCTAATTTTTATACTCACAAGAAAATCAAATTCTATTATCAAAATTAAAATCTCAAATTAAAAAAAAGGCTGCTCAAAAAAGAAGTTTTATAACTCTTTTCTGAACAGCCTGTTTCAAGACCCAGATAAACTATGCTAAAAGATGGTCTCTAGCAAGTTTACTGATTTCATCTGCCATTTCACGCAATGGAACCTGTTTTTGTACACCACCCATTTCAAAAGCAACTTTAGGCATACCATAAACAATACTTGTTGCCTGATCCTGTCCAAGTGTCCATGCACCTTTTTTACGCATTTCTGCAATCTGAGCGGCACCATCACGACCCATACCAGTCATAATTACACCCAAGGCTCTGTTCTGGAAATTCTTGGCAATAGATTCAAAAAGCACATCACAAGAAGGTCTATGACCATTACGAGGGTCATCCTGTGAAAGTTTAATAAAATTACCAAGAGGTTTACGTTCTACGAACATATGATAACTTCCAGGAGCAATGTATACATGTCCATTAAGGATTGGTTCACCATCAACAGCTTCCGAAACCTGAAGAGGACAAATATTATTTAAACTATTAGCGAATTCTTTTGTAAATCCTGCAGGCATATGCTGAACTACAAGTATAGGTTGCTTAAGTCTTGGATCAATAGCCTTGAATACATCACGCAATGCATTTGGTCCACCAGTCGAAATACCAATAGCAATAATTTCAATTTTGCCACCTTCTCTCTCTGGAGTAATAACAACTGGTTCTTTTGGTTTTGTTTTGAACCAGGTTGTTGGCATTGCTTCTGTGGAACGAATTGAAGCAGACTTTGCAGCTTCCTCACCTTTCTTCTGAATTACAGCCCGTTCAGCTTCCTTAAGTTTAATCTGATGGGTATAATACTCAGGTTCAGGAATCTGTTTTCCATGCATTATGGCATAAGCACTACCATAAGAAGCAACATATTCAATAATATCTTTTGTAACTTCACCAATACGTAATGTAACAGAAGTTCCACCTGGTTTAGTAATAAAATCTGATGCGCCTAACTCAATACACTGCATTGTAACAGCAGCGCCTTCTGTTGCAACGCTTGAAAGAATAACTACTGGAACATCAAGTCTAAGTTCTTTTCTTTTTTTAAGAAACTCGATACCTGTCATCTTTGGCATTTCGATATCAAGTAAAATTACATCAGGTTTTGTTGTCTTTAATTTTTCAATAAGATCAAGTCCATTTTCGGCTTTTCCACAAACTGACATACCTTCTGTATCATCAACAATTCTACCAATTAAGTTTCTCATTAAGGCAGAATCATCACATATCATTACCGACAGTTCGTCCATAATATTCTCCTACCTTTTTTTATTTGTTATTTTTTGAATAGAAACAAGCCCATTCAGTCTTCAAGAATTCAAAATTTGTCTTCATACCAAATAAAGATTCAGAGTGTCCAATGAACAGGAATGACTGTGGAGCCATTGAATTCCAGAAATGATTTATAACAGCCAGCTGTGCTGGTTCATCAAAATAAATCAATACGTTTCTACAGAATACAACATCCAGATTTCTTGCGCCTGAATCGTTCTTCAGATTATGATAATCAAACTTTATAGTTTTCTTAATCTCATCTTTAATCTGATATCCACCATCTACCTTAGTAAAATATTTTGTAAGATAATTCTGAGGAATACCGTCAATTCGGTTTTCTGGATAGAAACCGGCCTGAGCTGTCATAATAGACTTTAAAGAAATATCTGAAGCCGTAATCTGGAAATCAAATCCAAGAGGACAGATTTCTTTCATTATCATTGCAATTGTATATGGTTCTTCACCAGTAGAACAACCAGCACTCCATATACGAATCGTACGATCAGCACCTGCTGCCTTCTTAAACTCTGCAACCTTTGGAATTACATAGTTAATAAATGCATCAAAATGAGGCTGATTTCGGAAGAAACGTGTAAGGTTTGTTGTAACAGAATCCAACATCTCCTTCATTTCTTCTGGATTTTTCTTAACAATTGATAAATATTCCTGTGGAGTTGCTACCCCTTTTTTGCGCAAAAGTTCTTTAATTCTACTATCAAGAATTGATCTGTTTGTTGCAGAAAAAGTGATTCCACTTTCATCATAAATTACTTTACGAAATGCTTCGTAATCTGCATCATTTAGTACTTCAATCATAGCAATTATTATAAATCATTATCACTTAATTGTAAAAAGAATTTAAACTAAAAAAATAAATCGAAATAATGATTTTTATAGACAAAAAAAGACATCAGTGTCACAGTTATATACTTATTTGCAAATATTTACAGTATAAAACGTAGCACTGGTGTCTGTCTTTAAAATCTATAATTTTGAAAAATTATCTCTGGCAAGCCCTGCAAATTCAATTTTCACCGTCAATACATATTAGGCTAACGCTGAATTCTACCACTACCGTTTCCGCCGGCTAGTTTTTCAACTTCATCAACAGAAACCATGTTATAGTCACCTTCAAT
>JAEDFX010000054.1 GCA_016297805.1 Treponema sp.
TCCTACTGTTTTTAAATGTATTTTTTTACTATAATAGAATGTATTTTAAAATTGGAGGAAAAAAGTTTGGATACCTTTTTAAAACAGCTGATTAATGGCCTTTCTTTGGGTAGTATTTACGCTCTTATTGCCCTTGGCTATACAATGGTTTATGGTATTGTAAAATTAATCAACTTTGCTCATGGTGATGTTATGATGGTTGGTGCTTACACCGGCTATTTTATTTTACGGGCACTTGGAGCAACCCCTTTTGGTCTTGCCTGCGCATTTTTAGGTGCAATGATTGTTTGTTCTTTGTTAAGTCTTGCAATTGAAAGATGTGCTTACCGTCCTTTAAGAAACGCACCTCGACTTAATTCTTTGATTACTGCTATTGCTGTAGAACTTATTCTGCAGAACGGTATGCGAGTTTTGCCATTTGTTGGACCAAATCCACGTCAGTTCCCAACAATGGATACAAGAATCTTTAATTTCGGAATGCTTTCTATTTCGAATATTCAGTTCATTGTAATTATTTCATCTGCAGTTTTAATGCTTGTTTTGAATTACGTAATCAACTACACAAAAACAGGACGTGCAATGCGTGCCGTTAGCTATGATATGGGAGCTGCAAGTCTTATGGGTGTAAACGTAAATAAAACAATTGCAACAACCTTCGTAATTGGTTCAATTCTTGCTGCTGCTGGTGGTGTTTTGTATGCCACAGCTTATCCTCAGATTGATCCAACTATGGGTTATATTCCAGGTCTTAAAGCATTCGTTGCTGCTGTTCTTGGTGGAATTGGTTCAATTCCAGGAGCCATGCTTGGTGGTGTAATTCTTGGTGTTGCTGAAACAATGACAAAAGCTTACATCTCATCACAGTATGCTGATGCTATTTCATATTGTATTTTGATTGTAATCCTTCTTGTAAAACCTACAGGTCTTTTAGGTAGCAAGAAAGTTGTTAAGGTATAAGGAGGATATGATGAAAGATAAATTTGTTAGAAATTCAATTATTCTTACTTTGATAGCCGCTGGATGTATCATTATTCCTGGTGCTCTTATTCAATTAAAATCATTCTTTTTTGATCTTCCAATTGGTATTGATGCCTACTGGGCACAGGTTATTACTCTTGCCGGTGTAAATGCTATCATGGCTTTGAGTGTAAACGTTGTTTGTGGTATTACAGGTCAGCTTAGTTTAGGTCAGGCTGGTTTCCAGGCAATTGGTGCATATGCTGCAATCCTTCTTACAACAAACGCTCATATTCCACTTCCAATCAGTATTATTCTTGCAGGTCTTATTGCTGCGTTCTTTGGATTCTTAATCGGATTCCCTACTCTTAAGCTTGAAGGTGACTATCTTGCAATTGTAACTTTGGCTTTTGGTGAAATTATCCGTGTTGTATTGTTGAATCAGAAAAGCTGGTCAGGCGGTCCAAACGGTATTCAGTTCAGTACAGTTTTTACAACGTCTCTAGACTGGGGTGCAATGATTGCTTATGTTTCGGTAATCGGTGCCTTGGTTTTGATTGTTATATTCCTTCAGAACTTCCTCTGTTCAACTTATGGCCGTGCAATTATGGCTGTTCGTGAAGATGAAATTGCGGCAAACAGCTCAGGTATTGGTGTATTCCGCTACAAGATGATAGGTTTCGTAATTGCGTCATTTATTGGTGGTATTGGTGGTGCTTTGTATGCTCCATTAATTGGATTTGTAAAACCAGACCTTGCTTCATTCAACAACTCTGTAAACCATTTGATTTACGTTGTTCTTGGTGGTATGGGAAGTACAACAGGTGCAATTCTTTCGGCATTCGTTCTTACAATTTTGCAGGAACTTTTGCGCTTCCTCCGCGATTATCGTTTGCTCATCTATCCATTAATTTTGATTTGTATGATGTTGTTCAGACCACAGGGATTGCTTGGAACTGCAGAATTGTGTTTCTTCAAGGTTCCAGATTATTTTAAAGCAATTGGCCGATGGTTCAAAAAGATTTTTTCAAAAAAGACTAAGGAGGCAGAATAATGGCTGAAGAAAAACGCGAATTACTGCTTCGTGCAAAAGATATTTCCATCATATTTGGTGGTTTGAGAGCTGTTTCAAATTTCACTTTGGATTTGTATGAAGGAGAACTTATTGGATTGATTGGTCCAAACGGTGCTGGAAAAACAACAGTTTTCAATATGTTATCTGGAGTATATAAACCAACAGAAGGGACAATCACTTTTGTTGATAAAAAAGGAAACATTGAAGTAATTAACAAAAAAACACCTGCTCAGTTGAACAGAATTGGTATTGCCCGAACATTCCAGAATATTCGTTTGTTCTCCGCAATGACTGTAAAGGATAATATTAAAATAGCACTTCATCAGACTCGTGGAATTACTCCTTTGGACGTTGAATTCCGTACTAAAAAATTCCGTAAAGATGAAGAATTGATGGATGAAAAAGCATTGCATTTACTCAGTTTATTCCACATGGAAGGTAAAGCAAATGATTTGGCAAAAAATCTTCCTTATGGAGAACAGAGAAAACTTGAAATCTGTCGTGCCTTGGCAAGTAATCCAAAGCTTCTCCTTCTTGATGAACCTGCTGCTGGTATGAATGGTCAGGAAACTCAGGAACTTATGGAAATGATTGCTTTTATCCGTAAAGAGTTTAATCTTACAGTTCTTCTTATTGAACATGATATGAAGCTTGTAATGGGTATTTGTGAACGCCTTTTAGTTTTGAACTATGGTAGTGTTATTGCCGCTGGAACACCTGCTGAAATTCAGAGTAACCCAACTGTAATTAAAGCTTACCTTGGTTCTGGTTATGAACAGATGGCTGGAGGTAACAAATAATGAGCATGCTTGAAGTAAAAGATTTAGTAGTTTCTTATGGGGCAATTAAAGCTCTTAGAGGAATCAGCTTTGATGTAAATCAGGGTGAAATTATTACTTTGATTGGTTCAAACGGTGCTGGAAAAACAACAACCCTCCACTCTTTGAGCAATCTTATTAAAAAAACTAGCGGTTCAATCACATTTGATGGTGTTGATATTACAAATCTTGGCGCTGATAAAATTGTAAAAATGGGGTTGATTCAGGTTCCTGAAGGACGCCGTGTTTTTGCAAATATGAGTGTAAAAGAAAATCTTGAAATGGGTGCTTACCTTCGTACTGATAAAGATCAGATTAAAAAAGATTTGGAATGGTGTTACGAATTGTTCCCTCGTTTGAAAGAACGTTTGAATCAGCTTTCTGGAACACTTTCTGGTGGTGAACAACAGATGCTGGCAATGGCTCGTGCCCTTATGTCTCAGCCAAAGCTTCTTCTTTTGGATGAACCTTCTATGGGTCTTGCACCAATTTTAGTAGATGAAATTTTTGATATTATTCAAAAAATCAGTTCTAGTGGTACAACTATCCTTTTAGTTGAACAAAATGCATATAAAGCTTTGTCAATTGCCAATCGTGCGTATATACTAGAAACAGGTGAAATTACAAAAGGCGGTAACGCTGCTGATTTGATCACCGATAAATCTGTAATTTCCGCATATTTAGGCGGCTAAGGAGGAGCTATGTTAGTAAAAGACGTAATGACAAAAAATCCAATTACTGTAGATGTAAAAGCTTCTGTATTGGATGCAAAAGATTTAATGAATAAAAACAATATCAGTAAATTGCCAGTTGTAGATAAAAGTGGCAATCTGGTTGGTATTCTTACTTCAAACGATTTGCAGAGAGCTGCACCAAGTGATGCAACAACTTTGGATGTTTATGAACTTGGCTATCTTCTAAGTAAACTTACTGTAGAAAAAACTATGGTAAAGAATGTAAAGACTGTATCAGATACAGAAACTGTAGAAGAAGCTGCAAGAATTATGTCTGATGGTGATTTTGGATGTTTGCCAGTTATGCAGGACAAGCTTTTGGTTGGAATTATTACCGACAGCGATTTGTTCAAAATGTTTATTGAAATGTTTAATGCAAGAACAGCAGGTATTCGTGCTATTATTAATATGAATGATAAATCAGGATCTCTCAGTGTATTTACACAGAAGATTGCTGAAGAAAACGGTAAAATCATTTCATGTATTACAACACCTGCAAAAGATCCAGATCACAGAAAGGTTACAATCAAAGCTGTGGATATTTCATTTGATAAATTCTACAAAATCGCAGAAGTTTGTGGTGAAGTAGAAGATATTCGCGAAATTAAATAATCAAAAAAAGGAGGATATCTTTTAAAAAAGATATCCTCTACAGAAACAAATAATAACTTATTGCCTGGGTAAAATAAAAAATATGTTATCTGAACAGATTAGGAAATTCACTTCCGCAACAGAACGGTCAAAATTGATTGCGTTTACAACGTTGTCGTTTGCATTGTTATACCATATTTTAATTCAGGTAACATTCTATAAATTGAACGTTAACGTAATGTTCTTTTATAATTTTTTTAGTATTTCCTGCTTTTTAGGCTTACTTATTGCTATTAAAAAGGTTAATTCCATGATTGTGCCATACATAATTGCATGTATGGAAGTTATAGCACATCAGATTCTATCAGACATTTACCTTGGAACATATTCAGGCTTTCATTATTTTATTTTACTTATCGGTCTGCTGCCATTTCTTGTATTTGGTTCCAGTTTTAAGCTTTCTTTATTTTTTTCACTTATAACAAGTACTGTTTTTGTAATCTTAGAGAATATAGATATTGAACCACTTTATATTGTTTCGAATATAGTAATTAAAGAAATCAGATTTTTTAATATATTCTTTTCTGTTGCAATGATTCTTGTAATTAATCTGATATATACGTTTATTGTATATGTGGTAGAAAAGAATTTGGAACAGAAAAATAAAAATCTTGATAATGAAATTAAAATGGCCTCTGTGATTCAGCAGAGCTTCTTTAAGCAGGATATTGCTAATTTGAAAGGTGTTGATATTGCCTGCTATAGTAGAGCGATGGCCGGAGTTTCAGGTGATATTTACGATGTTTACAAAAATGGTGATGAAATAGAAGGTGTAGCTATTTTTGATGTTTCAGGACACGGAATTTCTTCTGGTCTTGTAACAATGCTGGTAAAAAATATCATTGAACAGGAATTTTCTAATAATAAAGATTTGGAACTTTGGGAAATTCTTAACAATATTAATGATCGAGTAATTGAAGAAAAAGGTGATATCGAAAATTATCTGACTGGAATTCTTGTAAGGTATCTTGGAAATAAACTGGAAATAGCTATTGCAGGTCACCCGAATCCTATTTTCTATCAGAAATCTTCAGGACGTTGTGTTTATTTTAATCCGATAAAAGAGTCTGTAGGAGCTATCGGAATTTCTGATTTACCAGTTTTCTATACTTCTGATTATATTGATTTTGAAGTTGGTGACGAAATTATACTTTATTCAGATGGTGTGTGTGACGTTGTTAATGAACAGAATATATCATTTGGTTCAGACAGATTACTTAAGACTGTAAAATGTGTAATTGATGAAAATGCCGATGAACAAATAGAAAACATTTCAAAACAGATTAGAATGTTCAGAGGTAAAAAACATCAAAATGATGACATTACAGTAATTGTTTTGAAAAAGACAGATGAATAGTTCTATATTACAAAAAATCTCAAACTTTCCTATTTCGGTTCATTTAAATGAAATTTGTAATAATTTAAAGAATTCAGATTCTCATATTTTAATTCTTACTGCAGAAACTGCAGCCGGTAAATCTACTGTTTTACCATTGGCCTTGCTTGATCAATTTGATGGCAAAATTTTAATGACCGAACCTCGCCGTCTTGCAGTTCTTGGTGTAGCAAATCGTCTGGCAGACTTGCGTGATGAAGCTGCAGGAGAAACTGTAGGTTACAAAATTCATCTTGAAAATCGTATTAGTAAAAATACACGCCTTGAAGTAGTCACAGAAGGAATTCTTGTAAATCAATTACAATCAGATCCTGCTTTAGAAAACTATCAGGTGGTAGTTATAGATGAATTTCATGAGCGATCTGTAAACACAGATTTAGCAATAGCATTCTTAAAGGAAGCTATGGAGCTCCGTGATGATTTATATGTGATTATCATGTCGGCTACGATTAATACAGAAAAACTTCAATCGTATTTTGGAGGAAATGAATTATCTGTTCCTGTGATGTCAATTCCTGGACGTCAGTTTCCTGTGGAAATTTCTTATAAAGAGAATTGGTCTGTTTTTCAGGCTGTAGAAGAAGCTCTTAGAATTCAAAAAGATGGAAATATTCTGGTTTTTCTACCTGGAATTAGTGATATCCGTAAAAACGAGGAAATACTTAAAGAAAATCTGAAAGATGATGTGGAAATTTGTATTTTACATTCCAGTATTTCTTTGAAAGAACAGAAGCGGGTGATTTCGGAAGGTCCTTATATAGAGGTGAATTCTAATTCAGGTGTCCGCCGCCGAATAATACTGTCTTCTGCAATTGCAGAAACCTCCCTTACAGTTCCTGGAGTTACCTGTGTAATTGATAGTGGGCTTGCCAGAGTGAACCGCATGAACATTTCTACCGGAATGGAAAATCTTTCTACTGAAGTTGAAAGTGAATTTTCAGCAGAACAGAGAACTGGTCGCGCAGGACGTATTTGTGCTGGAAAATGTATACGCTTGTGGTCTCAATTTAATCCAAGAATAAAAGATTTTCCTCCAGAAATACTGCGGGCTGACATTACAGCTTTGGTATTGGAATGTGCAGAACGAGGTGTTTTTACTTTTGATGGAATTGACTGGCTTGATAAACCAAACTCTGGAGCTTGGGCGGAAAGTTCAAAACTGTTGAAAACTCTTGGTTTTTTGAAGGATGATGGTCATATAACTGAAAAAGGAAAAACTGCATTAAAGCTAGGAATTCATCCAAGATTAAGTGGAATTGCTATAGAGTCTTATGATGGAAAAAAACTTTCTACAGAAGGTGCAAAGCTGCTTATAA
Source organism: Treponema sp. (assembly GCA_016297805.1). Taxonomy (GTDB): domain Bacteria; phylum Spirochaetota; class Spirochaetia; order Treponematales; family Treponemataceae; genus Treponema_D. The sequence goes on from JAEDFX010000054.1 coordinate 6,948, forward strand.
AGTACAGTTCTTATTCTAAAGTTTCTGAAGATTTAAAACATCGTTTTCTATCTGATTTGGAAAGACGTTTGTCTGGAATCAACTTTGAAAAATCTCCAGAACAAGATTTAATACTTTTTGGTTATCCGGATAGACTTGCCCATAGAGTTACCCAGATTGGAAAATTTCCTGCTGAGTACCAGTTTGCAAGTGGGAGAAAGGCTTTGATTTATGAAGGCCCTGCTCCAGAATGGATTGTTGCACCCGAAGTAATGGCTGGTAAAGTTGAAGGAACCATTTTTGAATTTGAAGAAATTTCTGAACAAAAAGTACAAAATTTCATAAAAATTCATGCTGAAACTCGAAAAAAATGTGAATTTGTTGATGGAAAAGTCCAGAAAACTGAAATTTTGTGTTATGGCGAAATTATTTTCTCCAGCAAGAAATTGACTGTTTCTCCAGAAGATACAGCTGCTGCCTGGGTGACGGAAGTACAGAAAAAAGGTTTTGATTCAATTCCTATTGATGATAAAATTGAGAAATTTCTAATTCGTGTTGAATTCTGGAATCAGCAGAAAGGTGAACCTGTAGATTTATGTCAGAAGCTGGTGAATGAAGTAGAACAATGGTTACCTCCATTTTTAGGTACTTCCTCTAAGTTGACTTCACAGATTATTTACGATGCTTTGTATTGGTATCTGGAAGGTTCGAAAATTGATAGTGATGTTCCTGAACAGCTGATTCTTCCAAATGGGCGTCGTTGTAAGGTTAAATATGAAAAGCAGTCGGAAATCAAACCGATTATAGAAATCATAACACAGAGAATTTTTGGTTGTTTTGAAACTCCAGAGATTTGTGGAAAAAAGGTTTTGTTGAGGTTACTTTCGCCGGCAAGTCGTCCGTTGCAGGTTACAGAAGATTTGGAGCATTTCTGGACAGGGGCTTGGGTGGAAATATGTAAGGAAATGAAAGGCCGTTATCCAAAGCATAACTGGGATTATAAGGTTGTAGAAAAAGAGTAAGAGGCGAAAATGATTTTAATAGTTTTAGGATGTTTATTTGTAATTTATGATATTGTTCTGCTGTGCATTACTCCCGGAACTTTTTTGGATAATCTGACATCATTTACCCACGTTTGGACACTTATGGGTGCTTACCTGATTTTTGAAGGCTTTTACAAAAAGAAAAAAGGTGTGCATTTTTTTAAGACCTGGAAAGGCTGGTTGCAGAAACTTGTGGCAGCTTTTGTTGGGGTTGTAGGAATAATTTGTATTATAAATCTATGCTTTATTTTTACACCTAAGGTTGCTGATTTAGATGAACCTGCAGATTATGTTGTTCTTCTTGGTGGTGGAATTGATAAAAATGGAAAACTGCCTCGTGGTGTAGAACTTCGTGTTCAGAAAGCAGCAGAATATTTGAATGTTCATAAGGATGCACTTTGTGTTGTTACTGGTGGAACATTAAAATGGCTTCCATATGCTGAAGCTCCTGCAATTAAAAAATATCTGATAGAAAATGGTATAGAAGCAGAAAGGATTTTGGTGGAAGATCAGGCATTGGATACAATTCAAAATTTACAGTATAGCTGTAAAATGCTGGCAGATTTTAAAGGAGTTTCTGAAGAAGAAATTCTGAATGAACGGATGATGATTGTTACAAGTCACTTTCACATGAGACGTGCACAGCGTCTTGCAAAAAGAATGGGCTTTGAAAATTTTTCTGGGAGAACTTCCAGTATTCCACTGTACAGTATCCCCCATACATATCTTCGCGAGATTTGCGCATATGTAAAACTCAACATGCGGATTTTACTTACGGGCAAACCTGAAAAAATTATTTCCCCAATGCAATAGAACGGTCACAAGCTGCTGTTACCGCTTTGATTACTGCATTTCTGAAACCATTTTCTTCAAGAGCTGCAACACCTTCAATTGTTGTACCAGCAGGAGAACATACCATATCTTTAAGTACAGCTGGATTTTTTCCTGTTTCTAGAACCATCCCTGCTGAACCATAAACAGTCTGTGCTGCGTATGTGTAAGCCTGAGAGCGAGGCATTCCGCAACGAACAGCCGCATCTGCTAAAGCTTCAATAAACATGAATACAAATGCTGGACCACTTCCACTTACTGCAGTTACACAGTCCATCAATTTTTCTGGAACAACTTCTACCTTTCCTGCGGCAGAAAGAATTTCCTGTGCAGTTTCAAATTCTTCTGCAGAAATTGTTTCATCTGCAACAACAGCTGTCATAGCTTCGCCAATCATAGCACAAACATTTGGCATCATTCTTATAAAACGAGCTTTTGGAGCCCAATTTTTAAGTTTTTCAAGTTTTACACCAGCTGCCATAGAAATAATAACTGATTTTGGAGAAATGCTTCCTGCAATTTCTGCAAAAACATCTCCCAAGAACTGTGGTTTTACAGCAAGGAAAATGTAATCAGCATCAAGAACTTCTTTGTTTGTTTCAACAAAAGTGGCTCCTGTTTCGTCAGCAAAAGCTTTTCCCATTTCAGTATTTTTATCAGTTACTTTAATATCTTTTACGTCATATTTTTTACATACGGAACGCATAATTGCGCCACCCATAGCACCTGTTCCAATACAAGAAATTTTCATTTTACTACCTCGTTTTTATTAGTCTTTTACCTGGAATAAAGTTCCAACTTGTGAACCTTCAGCCAGTTTTGTTAACACATTTTCAACTCCACCGTTTGCCAGAAGAAGTGGAATTCCGTAAGGGATTGTTTTTTCTGCGGCCTGAATTTTTGTTTCAATTCCGCCAGTTCCAAAAGAATTTGTTTCCCCAATTTTAATAGAACTTCGCAATTCTGGAATTGATTCAACAACTTCAATCAGTTTGGCTTCTGGATTTGTTTTTGGATTATCTGAATAGATTCCATCAATATCACTGAATAAAATCAGTAAATCAGCACTCCACAGAATTGATGTAAGCGCAGAAAGGTTATCATTATCACCAATCTTAATTTCATCAAAAGAAACGGAGTCATTTTCATTGATGATAGGAACAACACCTTCATCTACCAATGTAAAAAGCGTATTACGGATATTCAAGCTGCGATGTTCGTTTTCAAAATCATCCTTTGTAAGGAGTAACTGACCAATATGAAGGCCTTCAGCTCCAAAAGCCATTCTCCACTGATGCATCAATTCTACCTGACCGATTGAACACAATGCCTGACGATAATGAACATCTTTTTTGCGAGCCCAGCCATTCAAAGTAGAAACACCTGCAACTCCAGCTCCAGAAGAAACCAGAACAATCTGTTTTCCCGCATCAATCAGTTTTTTACACTGTTTGGCAAAACTTACCATAAATTCAGTGTTTTGTGTTCCATCTTCTTTAGCCAAAGTATTAGAACCGATTTTAATAACGATTTTTCTAGCATCTTTAATTGCCTGTTTAATGTTTTCACTCATAATTTTTCCTGACCCTAGCGAGTCTGTCCTTCTCCGTCTATTAAATATTTTGTTGTTGTCAAAGCTTTTATTCCCATTGGTCCACGAGCATGAAGCTTCTGGGTACTTATTCCAAGTTCTGCTCCAAAGCCAAATTCACCACCATCTGTAAAGCGTGTGCTGGCATTTACATAAACACAAGAAGCATCAATTCTTGCCTGGAATAATCTGGCATTGGCACGGCTTTCTGTAATAATACTTTCGCTGTGTTTTGTGTTATGAGAATTTATATAATCAATTGCTTCATCAATAGAATCAACAATTTTTACGCAGCATTCATAATCAAGATATTCGTTGCCAAAGTCATTATTTGTTGCTGGAATTGCAGATTTTAAATATTTAATAGCTCTTTCATCAGCATGAAACTTTACTCTACCTGCAAACTTTTCTTCCAGCATAGGCAGGAACTTTTCTGCAACTGCACTGTGAACCACAATACATTCAATAGCATTGCAGACACTAGGGCGCTGGATTTTGGCATTTTCTGCAACCTTGCAGGCCATTTCCAAATCCCCTTCACTATCAACATAAAGATGACAAACACCACTGCCTGTTTCAATAACTGGAATACGAGCGTTTCGAACAACAGTTTCAATCAGTTTTTTACCGCCGCGAGGAAGAACTACATCAATTTTTCCAACGGCTGTTAAAATTTGATCAACATCACTGTGGTCGTGCTCTTTTACTTCAACTAGTTCAATTGCTTCCGGAACACCACCTTCAACACCAGCAAGTGCATCTTTTATAACGCGAACAATTTCTACGTTTGAAAGGTAAGAAGATGAAGAGCCGCGAAGAAGAATTGCATTTCCACTTTTGTAAGCCAAACTAAAAGCATCTACTGTAACATTTGGACGATTTTCATAAATGATTGCTACAACTCCAAGAGGAACTCGAACCTGGCGAATCTGAAGCCCATTTGGAGTTTTCCAACCAGCAACTTCTTCACCAATAGGATCAGTCTGAGAAATTACAGCTTTTAATCCATTGATAATTCCATTGATACGTTTGTCATTCAGTAAAAGGCGATCGATTATTGATTCAGAAACTCCATTTTTTCGGGCAATTTCAATATCCTTTGTATTTGCATCAATAATGCTGGCTCTATTTATATTTAGCGCTTCAGCAACTGCATTAAGTGCAACATTTTTTATAGCTGCATTTTGAAGTGCAAGCTTCTGACTGCCTGATCGAAGTGATGATGTGATTTCGTCTAAATTCATAAAATCTCCAAAAAAAAAAACCGGAACCTTTTTGAAAAGTTCCGGCAATCGTTCAAATTAATAATTTGCTAAGAAGTACATTCCCAACAACATTGCAATACGGCACTTTTCTTCTGACCACTCAGTTTTGGGAGGAAGGTTTGAAATGTACCACCAGAAAATACCGAATTCTGGGTCAATGCGGAGTGTATATTCTGCAAAATCAGGAGTATCTGGTTTCTGTCCGAACATCAGGAAAACTGCCTGATTAATAAGCTGTAAGAAAAGAACATAGTTGTCTTTCCAAGTATCGTTGCTTAAGAAAATGTCCAACTGGTATAAAAGTTGATCTTTAAGAGCGATATCTGATTTTTCAACCCATGTTTTCTGAATTAAAAGTGTAAGGTTATGTTTGAAGCTGGCTACTAATTTAGAAATAGCTTCAGCATCCATTTTTGAAAAGTCGTTTTCTGAACCAAAAGCTGTTGCAATTAAGTTTGCAGAAGATTCAAAGCCACTTTCTTTATCGAGAAATGCTGAAAGAGCTTCAATTGTGTTTGAGTCCAAAAATTCTGATAGTATCTCTGCCTGTTTAGTCATGTTTAAGATATTAAAGATTAATACAAAAATGGTCAATTAATAGGTAGAAATTAATGAAAGATTTTCTTATGTAAAAAAATCTGATAAAATATATAGGATTGGAGTAATATATGAAGAAATCGGTAATTTTAGCACTCTGTTTTTTATCTGTTACGAGTCTTTTTTCACAGGCTAAAGATAAATTTTTAAAGGATTATGTATCTAGAATTTGGAATGCTGAAGATGGAATTCCTGTAAACTCTATTACAGATATTTGTCAGGATAAAGACGGCTATATATTTTTTGGAACATACAGTGGTTTAATTCGTTTTGACGGTGTTAAATTTAAAACTCTAAGTAAGATTACTGATAAAAAGTATGACTTTCTTTCTGCTCGTTCAATAATGCAGGATTCAAGAGAAAACTTTTGGGTTGGTTCCAATGATGAAGGTGCATTCTGTTTGAGAAAAGACGGTGAGATTGTTAAGTTTTCAACAGAAAACGGACTTCCTAATAATTCAATCAGAGCCTTTTGTGAAGATGCCAATGGTTATATTTGGATTGGTACTGCATCTGGAATTGCATGTGTAAACCCTAATTATGAAATAGTTCAGCTTCCAGGTTTTTCAAATATCCCATTAGACAACCTGTTTATTGTTTCTCAGCTTTATTGCGATACTGCAGGTCGTATCTGGATAGTTACACGTCGTGAAAAAGGTTTATATGTATATGCTGATAGAGAGTTTTCTGAATATAAAGGAATAACCTGCATGGATAATCCAGTTGTTACTTCTATGACTCAGGATTATAGCGGTGCTTATTGGTTTGGTGTTGCTCCATATTACGCAATAAAGGTTTCACCAGATGGACAGAAAATTCATAACCTTGGTTCTGGAACACAGAAAGGAACAATCGTTACTTGTATTTATCAGGATTCAACAGGAAATTTCTGGTTTGGTTTGGATAATGGAATCACAATTCTTCAAAATGGTGAATATTTCTATTATGACAAATCAAATGGACTCGCAGATGAAAGTGTAGCAAAAATCATTGAAGATAAAGAAAAAAATATTTGGATTGCAACAGATCGTGGTGGTCTTCAGAAACTTAGTTATGGAAAGTTCCAGACAACTTCAATGCCAACAACAGTAAACGCGATTGCTCAGGATGATTTTAGAAAAGTTATCTGGCTTGCGGGAGATAATGGACTTTACTGTTACAAGGATAATTCTTTTGTAGAAACTGAACTTACAAAATATTGTAAAAATGTTCGTATTCGTCATGTTTCTGTAACAAAAAATGGTGCACTTTTAGTAAGTACATATGAAAAATTTGGCCAGTTAAAGTTTAATCTGGATGGAACTATTGAAAGTTGGACTAAAGCAAATGGTTTGGCAGGAGACCGAGTTCGAGTTGCTGAGGAAATGTCTAATGGTGATTTGTATATTGGAACTACAACTGGTCTTTCTATTGTTGATGCAAAAACAGGTGAAATATCACTGATTCAGAAAGGTGATCAAGTTTCTAATGATTATATAATGTGTCTTTTTGAAAATTCTGATGATACAGTTTGGGTAGGAACAGATGGTGGTGGAATTTTCGTTTTGAAGGATGGTAAGGTAGTTAAAACATATACTAAAGATGATAATCTTGCCGGAAACGTTGTATTTAAAATCACAAAAATCAGAAATGATGAAATTTGGATTTCTACAGGAAGTGGTGTAAGCCGTTGCAAGGACGGTAAAATCAGTTCATTAGATTCATCTACAGGTTTTGGTGGAGATGGAGTTTTCCAGCTTATTCCTGATTTTTCAGAAAGACTTTGGGGAACAAGTAACCGTGGTATTTTCTTTGTTAAGATGGATGATGTAGAAGCAATTTTTGACGGGAAAAAATCAGTAATAAATCCAAAATACTTTAATCGTTTGGATGGAATTACATCTGGTGGTGTAACATCAACATCACTTTCGATGAAAGATAATTATGGAAGAATTTGGTTTACTTTAATCGATGGTTTTACAATTTTTGATCCAGTTAGAAATGCATCAGTAAATACAGCACCATATGTAAAAATTGAAGATATTTATGTTGATAGTGAAGAAGTTAGTGTTGTTGATGGAAAAATTGTACTTCCACCTCAGGCAAAACGCTTAAATATTAATTTTACAGGTATTTCATTTATTTCTTCTGAACAGATTCTTTTTAGAACAAAGCTTGAAGGTTTTGAAGATAAATATACAGATTGGACAAATATTCGAATGGCTTCTTATACAAACTTAAAGCCTGGAACTTATAGATTCTCTGTTATTGCCCAAAATGGTGATGAAGTGCTAACTGAAGAAGCTGCAAAACTTACTATCATAAAGAAACCTTATTTATGGCAGCGTCCATGGTTTGATGCAATTATTGTTGTATTAATACTTCTGTTTATTTCATGGATAATTTATCGTCGTTTTGACAGAATCCGGAAAGAAAAAGAGAGAACAGAAAAGCTTTCAATTGAAGTAATAAAGGCTTTGGCAGGAACAATTGATGCTAAAGATAAATATACCAATGGACATTCTGCCCGTGTAGCACATTATTCAAAAATATTAGCTGCAGCTTTGGGTGAAAGTGAAGAACAACAGATGGAAGTTTATTACGCTGCTCTTTTACATGATATTGGTAAAATTGGTATTCCAGACACAATCATCAATAAACCAAGTAAGCTTAATGATGATGAATATGCAATTATTAAAAATCATCCTGATATTGGTAGTCAGATTTTAAGTTCAATTTCAACAATGGAAAATATTGCTGTAGGTGCACGTGGTCATCATGAAAGATTTGATGGAACTGGATACCCAGATGGAAAAGTGGGAAAAGATATTCCTTTAATTTCTAGAATTCTTTGTGTTGCAGATGCTTATGATGCTATGACATCAAACAGAAGTTATAGAAATTACATGAAGCAGTCAGATGTCCGTAGAGAATTGCTTGAACACAGTGGCACACAGTTTGATCCCGAAATAGCCCAGAAAATGATAGATATTATTGATGCAGATGTGGATTATAAATTGCATGAATA
>JAEDFX010000055.1 GCA_016297805.1 Treponema sp.
GAAATTCAGGATTTACTTAAACTTTTTACTTTAAGTTCGTGGGCGGTAGGTTTTTAGCCTGCGGGATTAGTTAAAAAGATGTTGTATTATTTCTGATAAAATCCGTTGAACTGTCTTCTGACCATGTTTTATACATATCAAGATAATGTTCTTTAATGAACTTTTGGATTTTTGTTATCTCATGCCCCTTAAGAGTTCCTTCTGCTTTAACTACGGTAGATCCATCACTTCTAACAAAAAACTTTGCTCCAGCCTCTTTCAGAAAGTTTTGTATCACTAGCATGAACATGCATAGCTTCAATAATGCAATGTTCTGTGTAATACAAATAATATCCGCAGATTTTATATGGATAATATTTAGGCATTTTCAGTCTCCATATATTCTCTATCTTTAGCCCAAATATTCTGAACAATTACCTGTTCAATTTCATCCATATTTGTTTCCAACATTTTTCCTTCTTCGGAAATAAACATGGCATGATCAGGATTTTTCAAATTAAGTATGCTGATTCCATCTTCCTTTCTTGTGAAAGCATATCCGTCAATAATCATATTTGCATTTTCAGCAATCTCTGTAATTTTCTCTTCAGACATATCTAACCTCCACTTTTTTTATTGGTCGATAAAATTTTTCCGGGTCCATATACAGATTCTCAAGAATTGGCTGCAAATCTATATAATCTTCCTGTTCTGATTTACCAATGTTCTTTTTAGTAACAACAAGATAGCCGTTGTCCCATTCTTTTACGTTTATATATTTTTCAAGATTTTTTGAAGTAAGAAATTTTAGTTTAACATTTCCAAAAGAGAAAATAGAATATTCACCATCACTATATAAATAGGCTGTTGTATTATTCATGATTTCCTCCTGTGTAAGACCGCCGGTCAGAGCGGGCGTTGTTTAATAGGAAAGCGTTAAAAAAAATTGAGATGTAGCAATTTTTTAGCTTGTCCTACTGTAACTAACTATAATATAGCATAATTTTTATCTTTTTTGCAGATAAAATTTAAGGTATATGAGATCCTTGATCTTCTGTAATCATCAGTTTTAAAATTGACTGTATTAATCTTCGTTATTGCTCTTTAATCGACAAAAAAATCTCTGTTTTTCCTTTTTCAGCCCCTAAGAATTCCCTGATTTCATTTACATCACTAACATCAAGTCTTCCAAGCCGCGTGAAATTCCAGCTATTGCTGCCGTAATAAAAGCAAATGTTGTTTCCCATGTACAGAATGATGTCTCCGGGAATAGTATCAATCTGAGAATTATCTGTTGGAAGTCTTGAACCAAATGTTCCGACTTTTTCAAATCCGCCATAGTCATCAGTTTTTACAGTTACATCGCCTTTTGAAAGTAGTTCAAGGAGAGCTTTTGTTGCTACATTGTCTACCAGTGTTGCAGTTTTTGTTACACCATTTACGGTTACATTTATTCTTAAGTCAGATACAATATCCCCTTTAGCAGTTGAATTATTATTTACTCGTGTATTTTCATTTGCACAGGCTGTAAAAGTCAGCACACACATGGTAAGCATTATAGTTATTATCTTTTTCATATTTCTTATTCCCAACCTTTCATCCAGTCGTACAGAGTTTCTTTTCTATCAAGTTTTTTAATTTCCGATAAATCCTCATCTGTCAGATTAAAATCAAAAATTTCCAGATTCTGTTTCATTCGTTCTGGATTCCGTGACTTAGGAATTGCTGCAATTTCATTCTGAACCAAAAAACGAAGAGCTACATGATTAGCAGTCTTGCCATATTTTTCACCAATTTTTATCAGAATCGGTTCTTCTGCAATTTTTACATTTCCACCACCAAAAGGAGCCCAGGCTTCTGTCTGAATGTTTTTTGCTTTTAAATACTCCTTCAATTCCAATTCAGGATAATAAACATGGGATTCAATCTGATTTACGGCAGGAATTATAGAACAGTTTTCAAGAATTGGCTTCAACTTTCGTTCATTAAAACTTGAAACTCCAATGGCCCTTGCTTTTCCATCTTTATAAGCTTCTTCCAAAGCTTTATACATTTCAACTGACTCAGGATATGGCTCATGAATCAATAATAAATCCACATAATCAAGTCCAAGTTTTTTTAGAGAATCTTCAATTCCTTGCTTTGCTTTTTCATAACTGTTGCATGGTTCATTCAGTTTTGTGGTAATAAATAGTTCGCTTCTACTGATTCCGCATCTTCGAACAGCTTCTCCAACGTCAGCTTCATTTCCGTACATTCTTGCAGTATCAATCATTCTGTAGCCACAATCAATTGCAGAAAGGATTGTCTTAATTCCATCTTCACCTTTTAATCCTACAGTGCCATAGCCAATCATTGGCATTTTGACACCATTATTAAGAATCACAAAATTATTCATTTTCACTTCCCTTTATCATTATTTTACAATCTGTTTTTCCACCAACAGTTTCATCAAGAATAATCTGGCCAATTTCATCAGCAGAAATTTCTCCACTAATAGGATTTTTTACGCTGTCAATTTTTCCTTTTATTTCGGCACAAACTTCTGATTTTTCAAAAGCAAGATCACACCCTTCCATTGTGCAGTTTATAAGCTTCAGATTTTTGCAGTAACAGAATGGCTGTGTTCCGATAATCTTACAGTTTATAAAAGTAAGATTTTCAGAATACCAGGCAAGATATTCACCTTTGATTACACTGTCACGAATTTCAAAATTCTTTGAATGCCAAAAAGCATCTTTTGTATCAAAGTTGCAGTCAGAAAGCTCAAAATCTGAACAGTACTGAAAAGAATATTTTCCTTTCATTTTAAGATTCCTGATTTTCCCCTTCTGAACTTCAAAAAAAGGATATTCACTTCCATGAATTTCTGAATCTTCAACAGTAATACCGCGAACTTTCCAGATGAACTCAGGAGAATCAACTGTTACATTCCGCAGCGTTACATTTTCACATTCACGAAGGGCTTTTATTCCCATCATTTTTGTGTCTTTAATTTCGATATTTTTATCATACCAGAGGGCTGCACGACAGTTTACAGTCATTTCACAGTTTAAAATTTTACCGTCTGTAACATGCCATAAAGGATACCGAAGATCCATAAAACATCCGTTTACATTAATCCTTTGAGTCTCTTTCAAAAAAGATTCTCCATCGGCAGGGCCTGTAAAACGGCAGTTTTTGATTTCTGCATCGTGAATACCGTAAAGAGCCCGTTCTTCATCGTAAGTTTGATATTCATATATCATGTTTTCCTCCATGGAAATAATTCAGAATTATTTTTATTTAGAAATTGTAACAAGCTTATTTCCCCAGTATTCCAATGTTGGGTTATCTTCTACAGCTTTAATGAATTCTGGAGTGGCCTGAATGTCACCAATTTTTGTAAGCTGCATGTTTACCTTTGCATCATGATAAAACAGAATGATTCTGTTTGGATGAGAATAGTAAACTTCCCCAGCTTTTGCTTCTGTAACCTTTACAGGACTTGATTCATACTTGTAACGGCGGCTGATATCGTAATACTGGAAATATTCCCATCCGTTATAATTGTCAAAATCATAAATCGGAAGATTCCAGCTCTGATTTCCTACATCGTGTACAATCTGATTTGCAGTAGGATTATCTAATGTTACCATTGTGAAAGTCTTACTATTTTGACCGAATCTGACTTTCAGATTTCCCTTTGCAAAAGCAAAACCTGACATCATCATAAATGCCAATACAACTGTTGTGATTTTTTTCATACTTACCTCCAGTTCCTGATTCTTTCTCCAAAGAGCCAGGCAAAAAATATAAACATAAGAACTATGATTACAGCCGGTAGAAAAACCATCTGTAATCCAGGATGTGAAGTAAAACCTGCAATGCCGGCACTTCGCATCAAAATATCAATCAACGGATCAGAAATTAAAGCTCCTGTAACAAGAGCAATGACTGATCCAATAATTGCCACAATTAAAAATCGAAGGACAAAACTCCATCTTAAAGATTCAAAACTGAATCCTAAAAGTCTGTAATTGTTCAAATCACTTTTTTCTTCAGTAATGATTCTTTTACTTGAAAGAACGATTGAAATAAGAATAAAAATTCCGCTTATGACATACATAAAAACAATAAGCATTTTCATTGACCGTAAAATCCCGTATAAACCAGGCCAGCTGTTTTCATGAACATGAACATCGCTTCCAAATTTCTGTTCAAGTGCATCCATTATTTCAAATTTTTTATTTTCATCCTGCAGAAAATAATGGTGGCACCACAAAGCAGGATTATCCCGTCCAATTCTCAAATAACCATCTTTTGTCATGCCAAAATTTTCACCGGTATCATTTGCACACTGATACGTTCCTGTAATCACAAAGTCCTGACCAGGCGTATATCGACTTCCAATTTTTACTTTGTCACCAATTTTTAATCCCAGGTCCTTCATCAAAAATTCTGTAATTACAATTTCATTATCTTCAGTACAAGTTTTTCCTTCAAAAATATGAAAATGGTCGGCAGCATTCGTAACATTTGCTGTGTAATCTTTACCATTCAGACGCAAGGTTGGCATTCCAAGCACATAATGCTCTTTTATTTGAGAATACTGATTTATGATTTCTTCAAAATCTTCAATAGTTTCATCTCCAAAGCTTTGCACTCCAAGATGCATATCTGTTGGATTAAATGCATCCATAAGTCCTTCGCCTCTTGGTCCAAGCCAGGCATTTATCCTGATTACAAAAGTTGAAAACAGTACAAGGAGAATCGAAATGATAAGTGTGCTGAAGTAATCCTTTTTACGGCTTTCAACCTGGCGAAGTGCCATCCATAACAAAAGTCCTTTTTTATGAATCATGGATTTGGCTGCAATTTGATTTTTATTGTCATTCAGTCTTATGGCATTAAGAGGACTGATTCTTTTGATTCTGATACTTTGGAAAAAAACAAAAGCAAAAAATAAAACATAAATCAAAATCAAAAACAGTATTAAAATCATATAAGGGATATCAACTGGAATAAAAAGACTTGTTGTTCCATTCTGACTTTTCAAAATCACACTGGAAGCTGGAATACTTAAAAATGCTCCCATAATGCTGCCTAAAATAACAGGAATCATAAAAAGCAAAGAAAAGTTTATGGAAAGTATTCTGGATTCATATCCCAATTCCTTATAAATACCAAAATGATTCTTTTCTTCATCTATGGCTGTTTTTACAGTATGGGAAAGCACAAACAAGGTAACTAAAAACAGTACCAGTGCAAAAGTTCCAAACATTGCTGCAAAAGAATTTGAAAGCAAAAGCATAAAATGAACTATTGTGTCAGTAGAATGTACATCTTCTGTATATTTTGTGATGTCTGAATTTTCATTCAGATATTTATTAAAATCTAAAGTTTCTTTCACAGCAGCAGATTTTTTCTCTTTTACATGAAGAAGAATTCCGTCTCTGGCCAGAGCATCAAAACCGCTTTCCGAAACCATTTCCACCATTTCTTCAAAATCATACTGAGAGATCAGAATTGTTTTCATACCGAACATGGTGCTTCCCATAAACGGATCTTCAAAAAAACCAGCAATCTTAAGTTCTTTAATAAGTCCGTTTCGACCAATTATTACATCAACGTTTTTCCCAACTTCCACATTCTCGTAAATTTCAGAAAAAGAAAACGGTACAAAACATTCCCCAATTCCTAATTCATCAGCCTTAATTCCAGATTTTTTATATCGCCCGTCATCAACAATAAAGCATCCTTCGCTGTCACTTTCAGTATGCGAAATCTCGTAATTTGCCATAATCATATTCTGAATGTTCAAAGATTCTACTTTTCCTAGTTCAGAAATATTTTTGATCAATTCACTTTTTTCATTCTCAGAAGTAGTATTTGTGAGCCAGAAAGAAATATCACCAAATTCACCACGGTGCATCTCTTGTTTTTCATAAGAAGCCGTACTATGCAGAACAGTAAAAAGTGAACAGCTCACGGCACCTACAATAGCTACAAATGCAAATATTCCAATAAGAGAAAAATTATGAGATTTCCAGAAAGATTTAAAAATCAACTTATTCCGTTTCATTTATTATTCCTAATTAACTTACCAGCCTTTCTCCTGCAGCCACTTTCCCAAAATAATTTCCCGTTCTTTTTCTTTTGATACTTCGTATTTTTCAAGTTCCATAGTCCCTGCAATTTTTCCGTCTTCAAGATAAATTATTTTTTCCCCATGGCAGGCTGTTTTCAAATCATGAGTAACCATCAGAATGGCATGGCCCTCTTCATTCAGTTCCATAAACAGCTTCATTACTTCATCGGAGTTTGCACGATTCAATGCCCCGGTAGGTTCATCTGCAAAAATAATTTCTGGCTCATTAATTACAGAGCGGGCAATTGCGCAACGCTGATTTTCTCCGCCACTTGTCTGATTTGGAAATTTATCTTTTGCCAAAGTCAAATTCATTTTTGCAAAAAGTTTTTTTACCTTTTCTGCAACTTCTTTTTCACTTCGACTTCTGTTTAAAAATCCAGCAACCTTTATATTTTCTTCCAGTGTAAGATTGGAAATTAAATTTGAATCCTGAAAAACAAACCCAAAATTTTCACTCCTGATTTTAGAAAGTTCTTTTTCTGATGCAGTTGAAATTTCTTTCTCACCTAAAAAAAGTTTCCCGCTTGTTATTTTATCTGTGCAGCTTAATGCATAAAGCAGCGTAGATTTTCCAGCTCCGGAACTTCCCATAATTACCGTAAAGCTTCCTTTTTCTATTTCAAGAGAAACTTCACTTAAAATACATATTTCTGAACTTCCTTTTTTTATGATTTTTGATATATTTTCAGCTTTCAGTAAGGTCATTTTTTCCTCCAGATTTATACAACAATCAGTTTTTTCTTTCCAGTTTTAGAATCCGCCTTTATTTCATCTACAACTTCAATTTTGTATTTCACAAATTCCATTTGCTTTTCTTTAAGTAATTTTTCAAAAAACAAATCCAGTTCATCCAAAATTGATTTTTCGCTCATGGATTTTTCAATCTGAATTTTCATTACAAAATTTTCATCATCCTCTCGTACAAACTGATAGTCCAAAAGACCTTCAATGCAGATTCCCTCAACAGAAAGCGGATGAATAAAATCTTTCTTGCCATCTTTTTGAAACCACATGATATCTTCCTGACGGTTCAAAACAATTTTTGTATGAGTAAAGGAAGAATTAATTTCCAGCAGTTCAAGGCGATCTGTAATTTCATAACGGATAAGAGGCTGCAAAAAGTTATAAAGACAAGTAAGATACATTTTTCCGTCTGCCAACTCAATGAAATTCAAATCATCAAATAAAATCATTCCTTCGTCTGAATCCGCTTCCACACCAAGAGCAAGACTTTCCGATGCCCCATAAAAATTAACGATTTTCTTTCCGAAAGTTTCCTCAAGATTTTTTCTAAGCCCGGGGATTAATGGCTCTCCGCAAGTTACAAACTGATGAATATTTTTACCAAGATCAACTTTCCCTTCCTGGACAAGACCTGCAACAATTTTCAAACCACTGGGATAACCCACCACAAAATTTGGATTAAAATCATTAATCTTTTTGCACCAGGTTTCCAAAGGTTCATTTATATCAATGAATAATGATTTAGCTCCAAAGGCATTACACGTTGAGCCAATTGATTCTACTCCTGCATAAGCTCCATCTGTTGCAGCAATATACAGAAAACGAACTCCAGATAATAGAATTTTCAAAAGCTTAAAAATGCTGATATTCCACATACAACCTCGTGTAATTGCAGCCATTACCGTCTGCCATGCAGAATCTGAATAGGCAAAAAAACGAGGAATGCCAGTTGAACCCGAAGAATGAATTCGGTTCTGCTTAGCATTTTTATCTGTAAGAATCTGGTCATAGTTTTCGAATAGAATCTGTTTATTGATTACAGGAAACTTTTCAATTGAAGTTGAATCAATATTTTTTGAATTGATACCGTTTGCTTCAAAAGTTCTTTTATAAAAATCAGAATGTTCATAAGCATAGCGAAGGATTTTTCTCAATTTTTTCTGCTGAATTTTCCGAATCTTTTTTTGTGAAGAATGAAGATTTTTTCTAAGTTCTAAAAACTTTGTGATAACTTGCAGATTCATAATCGCACTCCTTAGTTGATTTCAAACTTCCAGTTGTTTTTGTAATTCTCTCTGTGATAATAAGTTGCCGTCAGTTTTTTCTGATCAAAAATAACAGTCCATTCGGTAGATTCAAATTCGTTGTAGTTATGTTTTGAAACACTTTCCATGATTTTTGCAACATCAGAAACTGTTGATGAAATTGTTCCTACGTTAGTCGAAGCGGTTCCTGAGTTTGTCGAAGGGCTCGAAACCATCTGTTCCAGTTTTTCAAACCTCTTGTGACTTTGTTTTGTACCAATTCCGTATTTTTTTCCTGGAGTCACATAAAAATTAGTAAGAATCGGAATTTCAATGATAGAGATTTCATTATCAATGTATTCAATAGCCACAGCTTTTCCATTTGCATCACAAATTGCAAAATGAACGCAGAACCCAAAGCTTGGATGAAAATCATATTTTTTTAAAAGTTCAACCGCTTCGTCAGTTGTTGCAGCCTTGTCCAATAAAAGTCTGATTGCAGTAGTAGTTGTAATATCAGGTTTTGAACTATTTTGGTTTGTCCTTTCAGAATCCTGAATCATATTCACGCTTACACAAAGCCCTTTTTCATTCATGCCGTCTAATGGGGCATAGGCTGCAATTTTATTAATCAAACCGTCAGACAACAGGGCACTAAAACTTCCGGCCCCTTGTTTAATAAAATCAGTATTTACAGTTGAAATGGATTTATAACCCTTTGCAGGATTTGTTTTCAAAACAAGGGCATTACATTTATCCCAGTCAAAATTCCGCCCGAAAATAAATCCATCTTTTTCATTTCCAAGTTGGATTGTTGAACATCCACTTCCATAATAAATTTTATCACCTATGAAATGACTATCAGCTTTTGCTACAACATTTTTAAGAAGAAACTGAATTACTTCTCTGTCAGAACTGGCTCCACCTTGCTCCAAAAAATCATCAAATTTGTAATCCCCTGAAAATTCACCATAACTGAATCCAGGTTCCAGTTTACTCTGAGCACATGCAGTAAAAGAAAGTCCTATTATATATATAAGAAAAGCTATTTTTTTAATTTTCATATCAAACTCCTGATGACACACAAAAATCCAAATCCTATCAGAAGAATCCCGCAGATTATTTTTAAGACAAAATGACCTTTTGCCGTAAATTTCTCACTGAATCTGGAAGCTGTAAAACTAATTATCAGCCACCAGATTACTGTTCCTAAAAATATTCCTGCAACTAAAAATAGGCTCTGGTAAAAATTCTGGCAGGTAACTCCAAAAGATGTAAAAGCAATCAGAAAGGTAAGAATGGTAGCTGGGTTCAAAACTGCAATAGAAAATGAAGTCCCGAAGTATGCAAGAAGATTACTTTCAATTTTTTCAAGACTTCCATTTTCATCAGTTCTATTTTCATGCTTCTTCGCCAGCATAAAAATCCCATAAGAAAAAATCAGAATACCGCCTGCAAGAGCAATAATCTTCTCATGTCGCTGTAAAAAATCACTTATCAGCGTAATTCCGAAAGCACCAATAACTGCATAAATTGTATCTGCCACAGAGGAGCCTAAGCCCGTTATAAAGCCTGAGACAAAGCTACTTTCTATTGAGCGGTTAATGCACAAAACACCAACAGCTCCTGCAGGAATACCAAAAATCAATGCAATTAAAAGTCCTTTCAGAAAAATCATAAAATATCCTTACTTCAAATTGCTCTCAAAAAAGTTCTGCAATTTTTCCCATGGAATAAAGTTTCCTTTTCCACCGTCATACAAATCGCAATGTGTGGCGTTTGGAATAATCATCAGTTCTTTGTTTGAAGTGTACTTGTTGTCTTTAATCATGTTGTTAAAAGCAGTTTCTCCAAAATATCTTGAATGAGCTTTTTCTCCGTGAACAACTAAAACCGCATTTCTGATTTCGTTTGTGTAAGAGAGAAGTTTGTTGTTCAAAAGTGAAGTTCCAGCTGATGCATTCCAGCCCATATTTGAGTTCAAAGAGCGAGGATGATAGCCTCTTTCTGTTTTGTAATAATCCCAGTACTGTTGGAAAAATCCTTCTTCTGAAGGTCGTTCATCAGGAAGACCGCCGCCGTTTTTGTAAGAACCGTTTTTGTAATCTTCTGTACGCTGCTTGCTCAAGGCAACTCTCTGTTCATAGCGTGCCTGTTCTGAATCTTCTGAATCAAAATATCCGTTGGCTGCGATACGAGTCATATCATACATTGTCATTACTGCAGTTGCTTTAATTCGTGTGTCAATTGCAGCAGCATTCAAAGCCATTCCGCCCCAACCGCAGATTCCAATGATTCCGATTTTTTCCGAATCAACATTTGGGTGAACGCTCAAGAAATCTACAGCAGCCTGAAAATCTTCTGTGTTGATGTCTGGAGAATTCACATAGCGAACATTTCCATCACTTTCACCACAAAACGATGGATCAAAAGCGATTGTAATAAACCCACGCTTTGCCATTTCGTGAGCGTACAATCCCGAACTCTGTTCTTTTACAGCACCAAATGGGCCAGAAACTGCAATGGCAGGAAATTTCTTTGTACTGTCATCCTGAACTTGTTTCAGGATCTCCTTCGGCATATACATATCAGCTGCCAGAGTAATTCCAAAGTGATTTGTAAAAGTTACTTTTTTGTGAGATACAGATTCATCCAGTTTAAAAGTTTTGTCCCAATATGAATCAAGTTTTAAAATTTCCATATTTCTTTCCTCTGCTTAAAAATATAAAAGAGAATTTATCTAATATCAAAAACTTTGTTTCTATGATAAAATATGCCTAAAAGGCATAAAGTCTAAAAACGAGGCAAAAATGGAACTTCGGGTATTAAAATATTTTCTTACTATTGCAAACGAACAGAATATTTCAAAAGCGGCAGATATAATCCACATCACTCAGCCAACTCTTTCACGGCAGATTAAGGAACTGGAAGATGAACTTGGAATAGAACTTTTTGAGCGAAACAAGCAGAACAGAAAATTTCTTTTGACTGATGAAGGCGTACGTTTCTACAATTATGCCCGGGAAATTGTGGAACTTTCAGAAAAAACTGTGGAAGAATTCAGGACAAACGATTCTGAGCTTTATGGGAAGATTTATATTGGGGCTGGTGAAACTGTTTCTATTTCGACAGTGGCAAAAGCATTTTCGGCAATTAAGCAGAAGCATCCCAGGCTGGAAATCAGCCTTTTTTCTGCAGATGCCTTTACAATTTCGGAACGACTTGATAAAGGTCTTTGCGATTTTGGAGTTTTTATTGGCTACAACAATATTGAAAAATATGATTACCTTGAGCTGCCCCAAAAAAATATCTGGGGACTTTTAACCCATAAGGACAATCCTTTTGCCAGATTTAAATCAATCAAACGGGAAAATCTTTTAGAGCATTACGAGCCTATTATGATTTCACAACAGGCTCAGGGAAAAAAAGAACTGATAGAATGGTTTGGCGGTTCCACAGAAAAATTTAATATAATTGGAACCTATAATCTTCTTTTTAATGCTTCGGTTTTTATAAAAGAAAATATTTGTTCAGCTCTTACTCTGGACGGAATTATTAATACCTCCAGCGAAAGTGATTTACGATTTGTACCATTAGATCCGCAGATTACCAGTGATGTTGTGCTTGTATGGAAAAAAGGACAAAAACTTTCAAAACAGGCAAAGCTGTTGTTGGATGAGATTCAGAAAATGAAATGATTGCCGTAATTTGAAATATGGCTTTTCTTTTCCACTTTTAATTTTTTTAGGAAGTCCAGAAGGTTGCCGTCTGGTAGAAAATCCAAAAAGACAAAGTCTTGTTGGTGGGAAGAATGGAAAGAGCAACATTGCTCGTTCCTAGGTTTCCAAAGGACTAGGCCTTTGGTGTCGGAGCCGAGGGAGAAAAAAGCGGTGAAAACTTCCTTTTGGGGAAGGTTTCATTTGCCCGCGCTTTCGGAACGGTGTAGGCAAGGGGGGCCGGGGGGATGTATCCCACCGCTCAATAGAAGTTTGCTCGGGTTTTTATAAAAAACACGGGCGAACTTCTATTGAGTTAGAACTTGGTCTCAAGTTCTGGGTGTCTTCAAGTGTTTTTTCGGTGCAACTTTTTGGTTCAAATTCTTTATATTTTTTGTGGATTTTTTCACTTTTTTAGAAAGAGCAACGTTTCTCTAAGCAAAAAAAACGGAGAAGCCAGAAGAAAATTCTGACTTCTCCGTCTACAAAATCGATGGCTATGGACTAGCGATCCCAGTCCATTTCCTTTCGCTTGTGCTTCTTGTGAAGGTGAACATTTTCAGATTCATTGCTGACAGATTCTTTCATTTCTTTAAGTTTCTTTTCAAGCGTTTTGGAATAAACGGCCTGAACATCTCCGCCTAAACTGTTTCTCCATTTTGAGAAGGTGTTGGACTGTCTTTCAGCCCATTTTTCATTTTCCAAAACATCACCGTAAAATTTCAATGCATTCATAAGTTCTTCGTCCTGAACATCAAATTTTTCTGTTTCAAGAATTCTGTTGATGTTGGTAAAGGTCTGACATCGTTTTTCAGCTTCCGCCATAGAATGCGGTTCACTTTTGAAAATAAACTCTGTCGAGTATGGGTCATTCTTCTGCAAGTGAAGGTAAAGAAGTCTCGCTTCTGTCTGCTCTTGCAGTTCACTCAAAACGGCAAGTTTAGTTCCTTTTGGGAATGATGAAATTGATTCTGAAAAATCATTCGTCATTGTTTCAATTCTTTTAAGGACTGCATCCATTTCTTTTTCTGAAATTGAAAGTTCCAAGTCTTCCTCAGAATCCAATTCTTCGTCTTCTTCCAAACCCATGGCTTCCAAGAAGTCCTGATAATCAATTGCTTCGTCTCGAGCTTCAAGGTATTCTACCCACTCGGCAAAGTCTAAACCTGATGGAACATATCCACCATTACTAAATACAGACATACTGTGTTCCTCCTGATGTAAAAATTGTCTTGTATGTTTTTCTCAGAATGCTTTCGGATGGCTGGGAGTTCCATCTTCAAGCATCTGGAAAATATCTTGTTACCATTCAATGCCGTTGTCTCGGCTACGAATCTTTCTCTTAACCTGAGAAACATCTTCCTTGATTTCTCGGGTTGCTTTTATCTGGCTCAGGGTCTGGGCTTTCATTCCTTTTTCGATGTATTCTCCAAGACTGTTGCAGCAACTGCTTCTCATGTCTTCTGCTACTCCGATGATTTCATCAGGGGTTTTGTTCCAGAAGTGTTTTGCAAAATACTCAGCCTTGTGAAGCCATGCTCCGAATTTATGTCCTAGTCCGTTGAACCAACTGCAAAGGCCTTTTCCGTCACCTTTGGCCGCCATAAGTCTGGCATCGTCAAACTTTATGTCGTCCGCAAACTTGTAGTAGGTTGAAGCGGTTGAATCGCTCAGGTTTTCGGCTTTTTTTGCAATTTCCAGACTTTCGTTAAGGTTCTGGTCTACTTGCTTTTCCTTTTTTTCAATTTCCTTTTTCTTTCCTTTAAGGAATTTGACGAACTTGTGAAGCCGTTCAGAAACATGAGCCTTTGCTTTTTCATGGTTCTGTTCTTTCTCTTCAACCTTTTTAAGTCCTTCCTGGGCTTCTTGTTGTTTTTGTCTTGAAATCTTGTCTTTGAAATTACGTATTTCGTTGTCTTTTTTGACTTGCTTTGCGTGTTCCTTTTTCTCGGTTTCAAGTTCTTCTTTTCCTTGTTTCAAGGAATCTTCCCTTTCTTCAAGATTGTCTTCCCATTCAATCAGCTCGTCTTTGTCTTCCTTCAATTCTTCAAGGCCGATTACAAGTTTTTCTGCCATAGAATAGACACTGCCTTGCAAGTTCTCGCTCTTTGAAAGGATATAGTCGCTTGTGGACTGATGTTTCCTTTTCTCGTTCGGGTTCTCGATTGTAAGGCCGTGTTCGGTTGCAATCTTTATCAGAAGGTTTCTCTGTTTGTGAGTCCATTGAACAAGGCTTGTTACGATTCGGGTCTCTTTTTTTTCCTCCTGATCCGTTTCTGCTTCACTTTCCTTGTCCTCAAGTTTTGGAAGACACTGCATTCTTTCTGCAATGTTTTCAGTCTCGTTTTCTTTTGAGACTTTTTTCTTCTTCTTTCTGGACTTGTCTCTTATTCCGAACATCTTCAATGCCGTTTCTGCATCGATTTCGATTTTCACGATTCCTTGTTCCTTCAATGCTCCGTTCATGGTGTTCTGGACTTTCTGTCCTCTGTTGCATTTGTAGGCTACGGGGATGTAGTCCAGATGGAGATGGGGAGCACCTTTTACAAGGTTTCCGTTGTCGTCTTCGTGCATTTCGTCTGCATGATAGTAAGCACCTATTACCTTCATATTTGGGTTCTGCTTTATGAATTCTTCAACATAGGCCTTGTAAATGGCTTTCTGCGTTTCCTCGTCTGGCATCTGTTCACAGTTTCCTATGGTTATCAATGCTTCATGAACGGGAACAAGGACGGGTGATTTCTTTACTTTGTCGTAATAGGAATTAAACTGCCTTGATTTTTTTGTCTGCTTACCGTTGTATTCCCTGAATGGTTCTCCAAAGATTTGCTCGTAAGCAACCTTAGGCGGAATATCAATCCATATTTCATGGACTCCACCTTTTATGATGTGGTCTTGCTTATCACAATATGCCGGATCTCGAATATTATGTTCCCGGCAAGCCTGACGGAGTTTTTTCCTTTTTCTACCTTTAGAATCGACTCCATTTTCTTCCATTCCACCATTATGGAAAGATGCCGTGTATGTCACACTCAATAAGTACTCCTTAGGCAGGCAGTTTTCGTGTGATTAGTAAAATCGACTTCCAAGGTTCTGAGAGTCCAACCTCAGAAGTCGATTTATAATTGTGCAATTCATTTTATGCAGACAAAGATTTTTCGAGCTCTTCTAAAGTTACTCCATTTTTAATCTGGCTGATTGCAAATTTAATTCCATCCTCATAGGTTTTCCTTGTTTTTTTGCTAGCAGCAGCTTTTTTTTCTTTTGTGGTAGAAACATTAGTTTTAACCGATGAAGGAAGAGAATCTGATTCATGAGAAGAAGGTGCATTGGTTTGTGAAGAGGTTTTGACTTCCTCTTTTTCTGCCTTCTCACCTTTTCTCTTTTCCACAATCTGATTGAAAACCTGATTCATACTCA